>JANXYD010000060.1 GCA_025350265.1 Hyphomicrobiaceae bacterium
CGCACGCCAAGTTCATCTTCGCCACGACGGAAATCCGCGATGTGCCGGTGACGGTGCTGTCGCGCTGCCAGCGTTTCGATCTGCGCCGCGTCGATGCGTCGGTGCTGGTCACGCATCTCGGCGGCATTGCCGGGAAGGAGAACATTGGCGCCGAGACGGAAGCGCTGGCGCTGATTGCGCGGGCGGCCGAAGGCTCGGTGCGCGACGGCTTGTCGATCCTGGATCAGGCTGTTGCGATGGGGTCCGGCAAGGTCACCGCCGTCGACGTGCGGGCGATGCTGGGGCTGGCGGATCGTGGCCGCATCTTCGATCTGCTGGAGCATGTCGTGGCCGGGCGCACGGCGGAGGCGCTGCACGGTTTGCACGCCTTGCATCACGATGGCGCGGAACCGGCGCAAGTGCTGGCCGACTTGGGCGAGCACGTGCATCTGGTCACCCGCGCCAAGATCGCGGGCGCGCCGGCGGCCGGGGAAGATCTGTCGCCCGATGAGCGCTCGCGGGCAGCGGGAATGGCCGGGCAGCTGTCGATCGCGCTGCTGTCGCGCGCCTGGCAAATGCTGTTGCGCGGCCTCGAAGAGACGCAGAAATCCGGCCAACCGCTGGCTGCGGCGGAAATGGTGCTGATCCGCCTCGCCTATACCGCCGACCTGCCCGCACCCGATGAAATCATCCGCGCGCTGGGCAACGGTGGCGCGGTAGCCTCACGCGGACCAGTGCCCGCATCCACTCAGCCTCCGCAGCCCCGCGCTTCCCTGAGTACGCGAACGCCTGAAGCGCCGCCGACGGCCGCAAGATCAACGAAGCCCGCCACCGCCAAAGCTGCACCCCCGCCGTGGGAAGAAGCACAATCCGTCGAGCCTGTCGCCGCGACCCCGGCAGGCTCCGAACCACCGCCGGTCGCCTCGTTCGACGATTATGGTGCCGACATGAGCGCGGCCGACGCAGGCCCAGACGCGGACGATATCGACGAGGACAGGGTGGAGGCCGAGGCGGAGATCGGCCCGGCGGCGAATGCTACGGCTGCGGTCCCCGAGCGGTTGGCCAGCTTCGTCGATCTGGTGGAGCTTGTTGGCCGCAAGCGCGATGGGCTGTTGAAGATCAACCTTGAGGAAAATGTCAGCCTGGTTCGCTTCGATGCGGCGCAGGGTGCGATTGATATTCATTTACTGCCAAAGGCACCGAAGGAACTCGGCAATCACCTGCGCGAGAAGCTGCAATTGTGGACCGGGCAGCGCTGGATGGTGGCGCTGTCGCCGCGGCCGGGGGATGCGCCGCTTGGCCAGATGCAGCGCGAACTGGCAGCGGCTGAACTGGAGAGCTTGATGCAACACCCGGCTGTCGATGAGGTGCTGAAGACTTTTCCCGGCGCAAAGATCACCAGCGTAAAACCCAGCCCTCGTCGCAAACCCGACGAGAAGGCGAGCGGGTGACGGGCCGCGTTGCCGGTCCAAATAGAGCCGCCGTTGTGGGAGAGCCGCCATGAGCAAAGCTGTCGTGGATGAACTCGCGGCCGCCCTGCCGGTGCTGGGTGGCCCGGATGGGAAAACACTTTTCGTCACGTCGCAGCGCTGCAATCTCAGCAGCGTGCAGCTCGCACAGCAGCCGCTTGCCGGACATTTGCTTGCTGTGCGCGTCAATATCCCGGCGGCAACCGTCAATTTCGTGCCGTGACGATACAGGTTAAGCCAAGCACCAAGCCGAATTGCCTTGAGGCGTTCAGTGACCGCTGCGCTCTTGCGCTGATCTGACCAGCGCCAGGAAGCGATAGATGCCGTGCACGAACTTGCCGTAGGGCAGCGTCAGGAACAGCGCCATCACCACGCCGAGGTGGACGATCAAGGTAATCCCGAGCGCCGGCGTTGCGCGCAACAACAGCACGGCGAAACCGGTGGCGCTGGTCAGAAACAACATCAACACGAAAGCGGTGTCCATGCCGTTGTAGTTCTGCGGGCGCACGGCCATATCGCGTGTCGTGCGCTGGCTCAATAGGCCGAGCGGCCCGATCAGCAGACCCACGCCGCCCAAGGTGCCGAGCACGACCGGCAGATCGTACCAGGGATACGGCGCCTCGCGTGCCAGCAGGTAATGATAAAGCGTGCCGACCGAAGTCGCGGCAAAGCACAGCATGAAGCCGTAGAAGGTCAGGTGATGGAACAGGCGGCGGCGGTCGGGCTTGCCCGGGGGCAGTTCGCAGCCAGCACCTCCACCATCGAGATAGCGCAGACGGCCGGCGTCTCCCATTGCCTGCCAGATGGAAGGCGCAGCCTTACTCGCGTCCGGCGGCGGCCCGATGGCGCGCCAGAAATTGCGCGCGCTGAGCGTGATGGCCAGGATTGCGTACGCAAACGCCAATCCGAACATCAGCGCCATCGAGTTGTGCGGCATCAACGCATAGAACGCGCCGGGGCCTTGGTGCACGGCGAAAATGGCTGACGCATCCGTGATCACGACCAGATATCCGAGCGAGACGACGATGCAGAACAGGCACGTCAAGCTGATCGCCAGACCATTGCGCTTGAACGCGGGCGCGAGGAATTGTGGCCATGCGTAGGTTGCGTAACTGTCGGCGCGCACGTCGGCCAGCACTTTGGGGACGTTGACGTTGAACTCGTGCGGCGGCGAGAACTGGCAGTCGATGAAGCACGCGCCGCAGGCGTGGCACAGATTGGCTAAATAATCGAGGTCGCCGTCCGCAAACGAGCGCCGCATCTCCATTGCCGGAAACACCGCGCACAGGCCCTCGCAATAGCGGCAGGAATTGCACACAGTCATCAACCGGTCGGCTTCGGCGAGACTGGCTGAGGCATGCGTGCCGCCAACGGTTTTGTCAGAGTGCTGCACGTTTCGCTGCCTCGTGTCCTGCGATGCGCCCGAAAACGCTGCCGATGGTCATGCCGATGCCGGCCGCGTACCCGCGTCCCAGCACGTTACCCGCCATGATTTCTCCTGCGGCGAACATGTTGTCGCTCGGCCCGCCGCCCTGCATCAACATGCGCGCTTGTCCGTTCACACGCGTGCCGAGATAGGTGAACGTAATGCCCGGCCGCACAGGATAGGCATAGAAGGGGGCCTGTTCGATCCGTTGCGCCCAATGGCTCTTGGGTGGCGTCAGGCCCTCGGTGCGGCAGTCGTCGAGGATTTGCGCGTCGAAGCTACCGGGGCGGACGGCTGAGTTGAAGGCCGTGACGGTGACGCCGAGGGCTTCGGCGTCGAGGTCGAGTTTGCCGGCGAGTTCAGCGATACTGCCGGCCGCGATCGCCGGATAGAGCGAGGGCATGAACAATTCGAGCTTCGGCGCGTCGAAGATGATGTAGCCGATTTGATCGGGTTGGGCTGCCACCAAGCGGCCCCAGATCGCATAGCGCTTCGGCCACACCTCCTCACCCTCGTCGTAAAACCGCTGGGCGTGTTTGTTGACGACGATGCCGAAGGGGATGCAGTCAAGCCGCGTGATGATGCCGCCGTCGAATTTCGGCGCGCGCGCGTCGATCGCGACGGCGTGGCATTGGGTGGCGTCACCGATTGGCTCGACGCCGCCAGCCAGCAACATCTTCAGAACGGTGCCGCGATTATAGCGCGTGCCGCGAATAAGGAAATTATCGGCAGCCGGTCCCCACGATTCTCGCAGCCAATCGATGTTGGATTCAAACCCGCCACTGGCCGCGACCAGCGCCTTGGCTGTCACCCGGTGTGCCGTGCCCGCATGCTCGATGGTGGCCGCATTGAAGTGCCCGCCGGGCGCGTCGAGGGCGGTGACCTCGGCGTCGTAGACAACTTTGACGCCCAGTTTCTCGGCTGTTTGATAAAGCGCGTTGAGCATCGCGCGACCCCCACCGAGAAAAAACGAATTGGTGCGACCGAGGCTCAAGGTGCCGCCGAGTGAAGGCTGAAACTTGACGCCCTGCTCGGCGATCCAGACCAGCATCTCCTTGGATTGCGCAATCATCATACGCGCCAACTGCTCGTTGGTCTGGCCGCCGGTCACCAGCAGCAGGTCGTTCCAGAACTCATCTTCGGAATAAGGCCCCGACAAGGTCGCGGTGGCTGCGTCGTGGGCGCAGCGCATGTTGCGGGTGTGCCGGGTATTTCCGCCACGATAAAATTCGGGGGCCGCTTCGACTACCAGCACCGATGCGCCGCCTCGCCGCGCAGCGATCGCCGCACACAACGCCGCATTGCCGCCCCCAACCACGAGCACGTCGTGGTTTCGCTGCAAGTCCGCCATCGAGGCA
The DNA here is from genome assembly GCA_025350265.1 of Hyphomicrobiaceae bacterium. GTDB lineage: Bacteria > Pseudomonadota > Alphaproteobacteria > Rhizobiales > Hyphomicrobiaceae > JABFRJ01. Next base: position 4,233 of record JANXYD010000060.1, read on the forward strand.
GCCATTTGACAATTCCCCCGACGCGGCTCCTAGGCACGCAATCCTCAGCCCGATTTTTTGGCTTTCTTGGCTGCCTTGCGTGCCGCATAGCGGGCATCGCGCGCCGCTTTCTGTGCCACTTCCAACGCCTCGACTTCGGCAATCGCGGCGAGATGAGCCGCCAGGTCCGCCTTGCGCTTTTCTTCCTCGGCGGCGGCCTTCGCAATTGCCTCGTCCGCGGCGCGCCGCTCCTTCTCGATCCGACGCTGCTCTTCGCGAACCTTGCGGGCGTCCTCGAGCGCAACGCGTTCGAGTTGTTTGCGGTCGAATTCGGGGTCGCCTGGACCCGGCTTGGATTTGAATTTTTCGAGGGCGGCCTGGCGCGCCTTGACGGCAGCGGATTGGCGATCGTTGAAATCAGGATGTTTGAAGGCGCTCATACGTCTCAATAGTCTCCGGGGGGTGAACGAGTGGCCACACGTCGTACTGGACGCCCCGAATGTCAAGGTACGATGTTGCAAATGCGTGACAGGTAGTTACTTCAAACGTGTTTTTTTGTGTATTGCGCGGAAAGTTCCCTCCCCTGCCGCGACCTGATCGAGGGGGGACGCGTGGTCCGAGAGGGAACTGAGCCGTTGGCGTCGGAAAACCGCTTCACACTTTATCCGTCAGCACACGCACGGGGCGTTGCAGCAGCGGCCACGCGAGCGTCGCCGTCACGATGATTACCGACAGCGCCAGCAATGTGCTTGAGCCGGAGGTGAGCGCTGCGATGGGATGGCCGTCGGCCGCTTGCAAGGCCGCCTGCAGCGGGGCCTGCATCAACTGTCCGATCACCAGTCCAGTAACCAGTGGAGCCAGTTCAAAGCCAAATCCCGCGGCCAGCGCGCCTAGTCCACAGCCGATGCCGAGCCGGGTCGCCTGCGATGCTTCGACGCCCGCAAAATAGAGCGCCACCGCACCCGCGCCCAACACCAGCACGGCGGCACCGCGCGTGCCCGTCGGCCTGGAAACGCGCGGTCTCCACGGAAGCGCCGGTAGCTTGTGCGCGAAAAAGCGGGCCGAGGCAACGACCAGTCCGGCCGCCACGATTGCGACGATAAACCCGGCCACCAGCTTCGGCCGTTGCGCTATCAGTCGCGGCCCGAGCGTCAGGCCCGTTTCACCGAGGCTGAGCGCGAACACCGATACACCCCGCGTTGCTGGCACGCCCAGCAGCAACGCAGGCAGCAGGGTCACGACCAATTCGATGCCGCCGAACGACGTCGTCCACGGCACGATCAGTCGCGGCAACGCCAGCGCCATTACCGCCGGCCCCAACATGAGCAGGCCGAACAGCAGCGGCACAGGGCTCGCCTGCTCCGTGTCGAGCGGCTTCAAGGGACTGAGTTGCGCGGCGATGCCGGCAACGGTGAGCACAATTGCCGCCGTCCAGCCGGCTTGATGGGTCGCCGCCGCCAGCACGATCGCTGCGGCGGCACCACAGATCAGTAGCGCCAGCGTATCGGCCGGAGTTGCCGCCTGCAGTACGGTGGCCGTCGCCGTGCTGGCCAGAATGACCAGTGCGCCCGCCGACGCAGCCAGAAGCGGCACATTATGATGGCGCGGCGGCAGCATCGTCTCCGGTGCCCTGTGTGCCGTGGCGATCAGCGCGCTGGCCAGACACGCGCCCAGCAGCATCAGACCCGTCACCGGATCGAGCGTAATGGCGAGCGGCATCAGCAACACCAGCGCTGCCGCAGCACCCACCCCGATCCGCCCGAGCAGCGGGCCCAGCAGACCGCCAGCAATGAGACCGCCCAGCAGCGCCGCAAGATTAACCGGCAGCGCCAGCGTTTGCAGCCCCAGCAGTATGTGTGCCCAGAGGAACGTCATGAAAATAGTCTCGCCGACGCAGCAAGGCTTGCACACCGCTGTGTCGAGGGCGGCAACGCGATGCCGGGCAGATCAGCAGGTGCACGACCATATATTTGCGCCGTGCCCATCGATCGCGTTTGCATGGAGGATCGTGCAGTTGTCATCTCTGCTGTGACGCGCACGGCTACACCACCCCGGCGCGCAGCAGGTCGTGCACGTGCAGGATGCCAATCGGTAGTCCGCCCTCGACCACGAACATCTGCGTGCGCTTGCGCGTGTTGAAATGCTCCAGCGCGGATGATGCCAAAGTGGTCGGCGTCAGCGTATCTGGCGTGCGCGTCATGATATCGCCGGCCCGCATCTGCAGCAGGCCGCCGGCCATGTGCCGCCGCAAGTCGCCGTCGGTGATCATGCCGTCGAGCTTGCCGCCGGCATCGATCACGCCGACGCAGCCGAAGGTTTTGCGCGTCATCACCAGCAGCGCGTCGGCCATTATCATATCGGGCGGCACCAACGGCATAGCCTCGCCGGGGTGCATCAGGTCGCGCACATATTTGAGCGTGGCACCGAGTTTGCCGCCGGGGTGGAACACTTTGAAGTCATGCGCCGAAAAGCCTTTCGCTTCCAGCATCGCCACCGCCAGCGCGTCGCCCAGGGCCAATTGCATCGTCGTCGAAGTGGTCGGCGCGAGGCCATGCGGGCAGGCTTCCCTGGCCTTTGGCAATTCCAGCACCACGTCTGACTGTGAACCGAGCGCTGATGTGGCCTTCGAGGTGATGGCGATCAGCGGTACGCGGAAGCGCCGGGAATACATGATGACGTTGCCGAGTTCGACTGTTTCACCCGACCAACTCAGCGCGATGATCGCGTCGTCGGCCGTCACCATTCCGAGATCGCCGTGGCTGGCTTCCGTCGCGTGAACGAAGAACGAGGGGGTGCCAGTCGAAGCCAGCGTGGCGGCGATTTTGACGCCGACGTGCCCGCTCTTGCCAATGCCGGTGACGATGACCCGGCCCCGGGCTGCGACCAGCGCCGCAACCGCGCGCGCAAACGGTTGCGCCATGTCGGCGGCAAGGGCGGCCTTCAATTGTCCCAAGCCTTCGTGTTCGACGTCGAGCGTGCGCGCGGCCGATGCGATAGCCTCGCGCGCCGCCGTGTCTGCCGTCGGTTCAGATGTCTGCGTCGTCATGAGCGCTGCGGCCTCGCGTGATTCTGAAGGCTGTCTGGTGGCGTCTAGTTCGCTTCCTGAAGCGTGGGAAGCAGTATTTACGGTCGAGCGTTGGCGGTCTGCGGCGAGCCGGAACGCGCCTGCACCCTCGTCGCCGCCCGTGCTAATCGATCCGCCGCAGTCAATTTATCACCGCCATCCATTGATATTGGACGCCTCCGGTCGTAAATTAGCCAAATCGAAAGGCGACACCAGTCTCGCTATATGACGCGATCATGGTGAGACTGCAGTCGTGATCTAGGTGCAAAAGGCCAGCTGTCAGGTTAAGTGTCGCACGCTACGTTTGATGGTGCCGACCGTTGTCCTGCTGGGCAGACTTTCGATTGAAATAGCGCACTCTCAGGAAAGCCGCGCCGAAAGCTTTTTACGCTCCAGCAACTTTGGGGGTACTGATGCAATATGCTTGCGATGCCGGTACTGCGACGTGGTTCAGGATCGAGACGGTCGGTGAGGCGACGCTAGAGTCGCAGGTGATGGAGCATGCTGTCGAGCGCTTCTTTCGCGATGCCTACGACAAGTCGGTGCATGCCTACGCACCGCCAAAATCTTTGGCCATGGTCGAGCAGAAAATCGGACTCAAGGCGCATATTCAGCGCTCGATGCCACGTTTTTTGACCTTGCGCGACAAAGACGGCACGGCCCTGGTGACCGCTATGTTGCCGCCCGTCGGCACCGACGTCAAAAGTTTCCGCCCGGTTATCGTCGGTGCGTCCAACGCCGATCCCTACCCCCTGTACGCCGACGCCATCCGCAAGCTGGGCGAACACTTCCATCTGACCCTCGATCCCGCCCGCTGTTATCCCTATCGGCGCGGTTGAACAGTCGCATCCGGTGGTTGGGTTGCCATTTTAGTTCGCACAAGAGGCGTAAGTTGTTGCTGATTAATACTATTTAGGATAGGCTACCGAGCGTCCGGGTTCGAAGGCGCGCTTTGGGTCGAGGGTCGGGTGAAAAAGAGTCGCGGGCACAAGTCCGGCCGTAGTAAGCCGTGCCAAGGCAAGGCGCGCGGCAGTACGGCTGGCCGTAACAAGGCAGCCAAGGCCGCCGCCCAAGCGAAGATCCCGTTCGTCGAAAAAGCGCCGCTGGTCGTAATGCCAAGGGATTGGCTGTGGCGCGGTAGCGTTGATGCGACCGTCAAGTCGCCCGACCTGCGAGGCACCCGCAAGCAAGGCAGGGGTC
>JANXYD010000077.1 GCA_025350265.1 Hyphomicrobiaceae bacterium
CAAAGCCGCACCCCAACGCCGACAAGCTTCGCGTGTTGCAGGTCGAGATCGCGCCCGGCCAGCCGACCGTCGAAGTGGTGTGCGGCGCGCCGAATGCGAGGGTTGGCCTCGTCGGCGTCTTCGCGCCGCTCGGTGCCTACATTCCCGGCACCAAGCTGACGCTTGAGAAAAAGCCGGTGCGTGGCGTTGTCTCCAACGGCATGATGCTGTCGGAACGCGAGATGGAATTGAGCGATGCCCACAGCGGCATCGTCGAACTCGACGGACGGTTCGCCGGCAAGATCGGCCTCAAATACGCAGACGTCATGGGATTGGCCGATCCGGTCATCGAAGTGAAGCTGACGCCCAACCGTCCGGACTGCACGGGCGTGCGCGGCATCGCCCGCGACCTCGCTGCGGCCGGCATCGGCACCTTGAAACAGGAGCGCGCGCTTGGTGTCGTCGAGGGCAACTTCGAATGCCCAACCCCGATCAAGTTGGAGTTTTCGGCAGATACCGCAAGCGCCTGCTCGTGCTTTGCCGGCCGCGCCATCAAGGGCATCAAGAACCAGCCATCGCCGGCGTGGATGCAGGCGCGATTGAAGGCCATCGGTCAACGGCCGATCAACGGTGTGGTCGATGTCACCAATTACATATCCGTCGATCGCGGACGCCCGCTGCACGTCTATGACGCCGACAAGCTCACCGGCACCCTGCGTGCACGATTGGGAAAAACCGGCGAAAAATTCCTCGGGCTCAATGGGCAGACCTACGCGGTCGACGACACCATGTGCGTGATCGCCGACGATAAAATAGTGCTCGGATTGGGCGGCATACTCGGCGGCGAAGACACCGGCTGCACCGAACACACCACAAATATCCTGATCGAATGCGCCTACTTCGACCCACTGCGCACCGCCACCAGCGGACGCAAGGCCAACATCCAGACCGACGCACGCTATCGCTTCGAACGTGGCGTCGATCCGGCCTTCATCGAACCGGGCCTCGATCTGGCGACGGCGATGATGCTGGAAATTGCCGGCGGCACGCCATCCAAAAAGCGTGTCGCGGGTACGCCGCCGCTCAAGCCGTTGGTCATGGATTTTGCGTTTGATCGCGTCGAACGCCTGATGGGCGTGAAGCTTGCCGAAGCTGGCATGCGCAAGACGCTGGAGGCGCTCGGATTCGCATTCTCGGGCGGCGGACCAACCTACAAAGTGACCGCTCCAAGCTGGCGACCCGACATCCAAGGGCCGGCCGATCTGGTGGAGGAGATCGCGCGCATTGCCGGGCTGCAGCACATCCCGTCGCAGCCATTGCCGCGTCTTGACGGCGGCGTCACCCGCGCCACCCTCACGCCGTTGCAAAAGCGTGTCCGGCGGGCCCGCCGCTTACTGGCGACGCGCGGCATGATCGAGGCGATTACGTGGTCGTTCATCGATAAACGGCAAGCGATCCATTTCGGCGGCGGTAGCGCATCGCTCGATCTCGCCAATCCGATTTCGTCCGAAATGACGACGATGCGACCCTCGCTGTTGCCGGGGCTGTTGATGGCGGCAGCGCGCAATCGCAACCGTGGCTTTGAGGATGCGGCCCTGTTCGAGGTGGGCCAAGCCTATCGCGGCGACAAGCCCGACGAGCAGTTCACCGCGGCCGGCGGCGTGCGGATCGGTTCAGCCAAACTCGCCGGCAGCGGGCGGCACTGGCAGCAGCCGAGCGCGGACGCTGATCTGTTCGACGTGAAGGCCGATGCGCTTTCCGTGCTCGCAGCACTCGGCATCGACGCAGCGAAGGCGCAAATCACGCGTGACGCGCCCGCCTGGTTTCATCCAGGCCGCTCAGCGACGCTGCGCCTCGGGCCGAAACTCGTGCTGGCGCATTTCGGCGAGTTGCACCCGTCGACCGCGAAGCTGATGGACTTGACCATATCGGCCAGCGCGTTCGAGGTTTTCGTCTCGGACCTGCCAGCCGAAAAGCGCCGGGCGTCGCGCGCCAAGCCGCTGCTTGAAGCCCGCGACCTCAACCCATTGACGCGCGACTTCGCTTTCATCATCGACGAGAGCGTTGCCGCCGGCGACGTGGTGAAGGCAGCACTTGCCGCCGACAAGATTTTCGTTCGCGATGTCGGCGTTTTCGATGTCTACCAAGGCAAGGGCGTGCCGGACGGCAAAAAATCGCTGGCCATCGCGGTCACGCTGCAGCCGCGCGACGCGACGTTCACGGATGCGGAAATCGAAGCGCTCGCCGGCCGCATCGTCGCGGAAGTCAAACGCACCACCGGCGGCGAGATCAGGGGTTGAGACACGGATACGATCGGCGAACAGTTGCCGATCGTATCCGTGCATTCAGCCTTCGATGCGGGCGAGATCGGGTGGCACCGCTTCCTTGGCGAGCGCGAGAAGCGCCTCGTCGAGCGTCATCACGCTCTGATCCGGCGATCCGAGACGACGGACGGAGACTTTGCCTTCTTGCGCCTCGCGTTTGCCGACGACCAGCATGACCGGCACTTTCGCCAGCGAATGCTCGCGCACTTTGTAGTTGATCTTTTCGTTGCGCAAATCGACGTCGGCGCGCAGTCCGGCCTTCTTCAGTTTAGCCTGCACCACCTTTGCAAACTCGTCCGCATCCGACACGATGGTCGTCACGACGACCTGCACCGGAGCCATCCAGAGCGGCAGATGTCCCGCGCAGTTTTCAAGCAGGATGCCGAGGAACCGCTCCAGTGAACCGCAGATCGCACGATGCACCATGACGGGCTGCTTCTTTTCGCCGTCGGCGGCGATGTAGAAAGCTCCGAACCGCTCCGGCAGGTTGAAGTCGACCTGCGTCGTGCCGCATTGCCACTCACGCCCGATCGCATCACGCAGCGTGTATTCGAATTTCGGTCCGTAGAACGTGCCTTCGCCTTCGTTGATACCCGTTTTGATGCGGTTGTCGTCGGCCGCCATTTTGCCCAGCACACGCTTGAGAATGCCCTCGGCGTGGTCCCACATCGCATCGGTGCCGACGCGCTTGTCCGGACGGGTTGCAAGTTTGACGACCACTTCCTCAAAGCCGAAGTCCTTGTAGACCGACATCATCAGATCGTTGATCTTCAAGCATTCGGCTTCGAGTTGCTCCTCTGTGCAGAAGATGTGCGCGTCGTCCTGCGTGAAGGCGCGCACACGCATCAGCCCATGCAGCGCGCCCGACGGCTCGTAGCGGTGCACGCAGCCGAACTCCGCGAGCCGCAGCGGCAGATCGCGATAGCTCTTGAGGCCGTGCTTGAAAATCTGCACGTGACCGGGGCAATTCATCGGCTTCAAGGCGAACACGCGATGTTCGGCTGTGTCATCCAGCGGATTCATGAAGGCGGTGGCCGATTTCACGGCGAACATATTGTCTGAATACCAACCCCAATGGCCGGACGTTTCCCACAGCGACTTGTCGAGCAACTGCGGCCCTTGCACTTCCTGATAATCGCCATCCAAGCGGCGGCGCATATACGAGATGAGTTGCTGTAGAATTTTCCAGCCGTTGGCGTGCCAGAACACGACCCCGGGACCTTCTTCCTGGAAATGAAACAGATCCATTTCGCGGCCAAGCTTGCGATGGTCGCGCTTTTCGGCTTCCTCGACCTGCAACAGGTGCGCGGCTAAATCTTTCTCCTCGGCGAACGCGACACCATAGATGCGTTGCAACTGCGCGCCCTTGGCGTCACCACGCCAATAGCTGCCAGACGAGCGCACGATTTTGAAGGCTTTGCCGATCGGTCCGGTCGAGGTCATGTGTGGGCCGCGGCACAGGTCGAGCCACTGGCCCTGGCTATAGATTTTGACATCTTCGCCGGCCGGGATCGCATCGACGAGTTCGACCTTGAAGTTTTCGCCGCGCGCCTTGAAGTGCGTCTTGGCCTGATCGCGGCTCCACACCTCTTTGCGAAAAGCGGCGTTGCGGCCGATGATCTCGTGCATCTTCTTTTCGATCTTCGGCAGATCGTCGGGCGTGAACGGTTCGGCCTTGGCGAAGTCGTAGAAGAAGCCGTTCTCGATCACCGGGCCGATGGTCACTTGCGTGTCCGGCCACAACTCCTGCACTGCCTCGGCGCAGACGTGCGCCGCGTCGTGCCGGATCAATTCGAGCGCTTCCGGATCGGTGCGCGTCACGAACTTGATCGTCACGTCGGCGTGGATCGGGTCGGCGAGATCGGTCAGTACACCATTCACGACCATCGCCACGGTGCGCTTCAGCAGCGACGGCGAAATGGCCTTGGCGACTTCGGCACCCGTGCTGCCGGCCTTGACCGGGCGCTTGGCACCGTCGGGCATGGTAAGGGTAATGTCAGACATGGCCTTTTCCTCTCAATCGCTGCCAACCACGCAGGTAAGATAGCGCGCACGACGCACCGGACGCCTCTATTGCCCGATCCGTGAAAAGGAGCCAAGCAGAAACGGGGGCCAGACTTTTCTGGTGCGATCCGCTAACGGATTTGTTCGTTCACCGTTGACGCGCCAGAGGCATAAGGTCTTCAATGAAAACCTTACTCACTTCTGCAAAATTGCTGCTGCTCGATTTGGCTTCAATGGTGCTGTTCCTGATCGTTTTTATCTGGACCAAGAACGTTACGTTCGCCGTGGTTGCAGCCATGATACTTGGATCCGCCCAGATCGGCTGGCAAATCTTCCTACAAAAACCCATCGATACGATGCAGTGGATGAGCCTGGTGTTGGTGCTGGGTTCGGGTGCTGCTACCCTGCTTACAGCCGACCCGCGCTTCGTGATGCTGAAGCCAAGCGTCATCTACGCGGTGGTGGGCGTGGTCATGCTCAAGCGCGGCTGGATGAGCCGCTACCTTCCGCCCGTAGCCGTGGCTTTGGTTCCGGACATCGCGATACTGTTCGGCTATCTCTGGGCCGCGCTGATGTTTTTTTCCGCGCTCTCACGCCTGAAATCTGAGATGTTGATCGGATACTGCAGCAGTTGTCTTGATGCCATGATTTGACGTTATGACGATCAGAAAATCCGATGCAAATCGCGGAAACAAAAGCGTAATTGTTCAGAGACCGCCGCTGACTTCACTTGCCGCATGCCGCCCGCCCCGCACCAGAAGCACGACGAAAATGAGCCACCAAAGCAAACTGGAACTCGGCCCTTTGCCACAGATGTTGGGCTATGCACTCAGGCGCGCGCAGATTGCCGTTTTCGAAGATTTCGGTGCCAGCTTCAAACCCTTGAACCTGCGACCAGCGCTGTTCAGTGTCCTTACGCTGATCAAGCACAATCCAGGATGCAAGCAGTCGGATGCGGCCGAAGCGCTCGGCATCATGCAGCCGAACTTCGTCGCCTTGATGGACGAACTGGAACGCCGCGATTTGGCACGGCGAACACCAGCCAAAGGCGATCGCCGCTCGCATGCGCTCGAACTGACTGAAGATGGCGTGGCGCTATTGCATTCCGCGCGCGACAGCATCGTCCACCACGAAGCGCGGGTGACCACGAGCCTTACGCCGGCTGAAGCGGCGCTGCTGTACGAATTGCTCGCTCGCGTCGAACGTTCGCTCGGGTCCTTGGATTCGGAATAATGCCATCCTGCGCGGATATGGACGCATCCTGGGATGCGCGCGCGAGATTGCCTCAAACTTCGACCCGTGCGAAATTTACCGCAATTTCAAGCATAGATTGCATTGTCGCGGCTTTTCCCGCACTCTCAATTCACCTCACCGGCGGGGCGGGTCTAGAACCGTCGTGATCTGCGGTGGGGCGATTGTGAAATGCTCGTACGAGCTACGCGGCCACGGGGCCGTAAGTGGCGCAGGGCCTCGACGCTACAACGCAGCTGAAACAGCACGCGCTGTTGCAAACCAGGTAATAGGGTGGCGTCGAGAAACAAACGCAATCAACAGCAGAGCGCGGCGGA
>JANXYD010000083.1 GCA_025350265.1 Hyphomicrobiaceae bacterium
GCTTCTCGGCAAAGATGCCACAGGCGTTGAAACGGCTGCGGATGTGCTGGAACTCAACGACGGCCCGGTCGTGCCCGGCGCTCCGGATTTCGACGGCAGCCATCTCGACCCAATTGGAAGATTCGAAGTAAGATGCAAGCCACTAGTGTGTCACGTCCACTTTGCCGGCGCGCTTTTTCCAACTATATCACGGCGACACGATCCGGCACACCAGTGGACGCCCGTCATGTGTTCTCGTTACAGCCTGACATCCCCGCACGACGCGGTTCGCGCCTATTTCAAGTGCGCGCGCGCGGACGCGTTTCCGCAGCGCTTCAACATTGCGCCGACGCAGCCGGTTTCAATCGTGCGTACCGGAGCCGACAACAACCGCGAGTTGGTGCTGGTGCGCTGGGGACTTATCCCCGGATGGGTCAAAAACCCGAATGAATTCACGACGATTTTGAACGCTCGCAGCGAGACCGTGCTTGATAAGGCGTCGTTCAAGGCGGCCATGCGCCACCGCCGCTGCATCGTGCCCGCCGACGCCTACTACGAGTGGACGGGCAAGCCCGGTGCCAAGCGGCCGCACATGTTTTCGCGTAGCCGCGCCCCCGGTCCGTTCGGCATCGCCGCTCTGTGGGAGCACTGGATGAATGCCGACGGCAGCGAGATGGAATCCATGGCCATGCTGACAGTTTGTGCCAATGCAACGGCCGGCCGGGTGCACGACCGTATGCCAGCGATCTTGCCCGAAGCGGCGTTTGACGCCTGGCTCGATGTGCGCAACGTCCGCGATCGCGAGGCGCACGAACTGCTCCGGCCCGCTGCCGACGATCTGCTCAAGGTCGATGAGTTGCTGCCGGCAATCAACGATTCTCGCCGTGAAGGCGTCCATCTGCAATCCCGCACATCGGTTGTCGTCGCTTCCGTACACGCCGGTACGCTTCTTTAACTATGATGTACTATCAATGCGTTGCGTTTGTTTTCTGAGAGATCGTTGCGGACCCTGCCGCATTGACCATCGCCGGAGACAAATCCATCGGGCGTATCGCCAAACCTCGTGATCGGCGTTAGATTGGAATTGTCAAGAGTTTGCCGATTTTCTGACCTAGAATGCTTTCGGATAAAGTGTGAAGCGGTTTTCCGATCAGATGCACGACAAAACAATGAGGTAGGGTCGCTCAGCGATTCCACCAAAACCGGAACGACCCGAGACGCGCAGTCGTTGCACAAAAATTGCGACGGGCAAGGGCGAGTAGCGGGTAAGTTCTTGGCGGCGACGGGTGCGGCTGATGCGGCACGGGTCTTGCTAACTGCTCTTGCTCGGTGGTGCTCGGACGCGCCAGCGATGCCGCTTTAGACGTAGGTGCCCGCTCGGGCGCGAGACGCGGCTGGCCGGCGGTGCCGGTTTGAACTTGAAGCGCTGCCCGGCAGCGAGGAGACGGACTATGGCGTATCGTGGTGAGGACCTGGACCTGCGCTTGCCGCAAGCGCGCGGCAGTCGCGACAGCTATATTCCGAGCGAGTTCGGCCTCAACGGCACGCGTCCGCGCGCGCCCCTCGGCAACGGCCGCACCGAGCCCGTCGTCGTCGACGATACGGTCATGGCCTGCTGCAACCACGCCTACGACATCGCCCAGGCGCATGGGGCCAGCGAGGTTCGCCTGGAACACCTCGTGCACGCGTTGACCCGCGTCGAAGCCGCCGCCGAAATCCTCGAAGAGCGCGGCATCCGCGAGGCGCATCTGCGGCGTGAAAGTGCTGCTGTCATCGCATCGGAAATTCCCGTTGGCCTGGCGCACAGCCAAAGCGCGCCGCGTGCCTCGGCGGAATTCGAAGACGTGTTGCGGCGAGCGTCCGACCAGGCGTCCGGCGGCAGTCGCGTCGCCTCCGTGCACGACCTGCTGTGGGTGCTGCTCAACTACAATCGCGAGATACCTGCCATTGCCTTGCTGCTGCGCCATGCCGCCGGCTGGCAATCGTGGGATTGGCCTAATCGCGCTCCCGCGCGAGACAGCGTGCGTGACGACCCGCGCCGCGCCCGCCCGTCCGAGCGCCCGATTGAGCGCGTCGTCGAGCGTCGGCCAGTGCGGGCCGCACCCGCGCCAGCGTATGTGCAGCCTCAAACCTATGCGCCGTCCGAGCCGCGCGAGCGTGCGCCGCAACCGATCAACGTCAACACCGACGCCATCCAATCCCGCCTTGACCAGATGGAGCAATCGTTCCGCAGCCTGCAGAACGAGATGGCGTCCGATCGTCGCGCGCTGACCGATCTCATCCGTGATCTGCAGCGTGATGTGCAGAACAACGGCTTGATTGCCGGAGGTGCCGATGGCGGCGCCATGATCGAGCAACTGCGGGCCGTCGAAGCCAACGTCGAGGACCGCCTGACCGATCTTGCCCGCACCGCCGGCGCGCTGACCGACCGCTTGCATGGGTTGGAGAAATCCGTATCTGGCTCGTTGCAGGAAGGTTCGCGCAACTGGCTGACCGTCGGAGACCGTCTCAAGTCGCTCGACAAGGTCGTGGCGTCGAATTCCACGTCGGGGCTTGCCGATCTCGTCACCGAGCAGTTGGTATCGGTCACCGAGCAGGTTCGTCTTGCCACGCAGCGCCTCGAAGCACTTGAGCGCTCCATGGAAACCCGCCAGGGGGAAGGCCAGCGTACATTGTCGGGCGTTGCCGAACGCTTGCGCGGCCTCGACGAGAAACTTGATCTTCAGCGCCGTGAGCAGCAGGCAGCAAACCCCGCCGCGATGCAGTCGTTCATCGGCGAGCGCATGCAGGCGCTCAAGGGCCAGATGGATCAGGGCCGGCTCGATCTCACGTCGGGCTTTGCGCAAGTCGTGGAGCCGCTCGCCCAACGCCTCCAGGCCATGGAAGCAGCGGCTGAACGTCAGCATTCAGAGGGCGGTCAGGCCTGGCAAACCATCGTGCAGCGGTTGACCGGATCGGAACCGGTGTTACGCGGCCTCGACCAGCGCGTCGCGACTTTCGACGGCTTGCTGAAGGCGCAGGTCGAGGGTAACAAATCCAATCTCGACGAAGTGCACGACGCGCTCGTCAAGCTCGGCACCAACCAGCAGACGCTGGCCGGCAATCTCGAACAATGGCGTCTTGAAAGCGGCGGCGATCTCGGCATCATTTCCAATCGGCTCGAATTGCTGGAGCGCGGCAGCGCCCAGCCGCTCGAAATGCTCGGCCAGATGCAATCGGATATGCAGGCGCTGCAGCAAGTCGCACTGGCCGACTACGATCACAATCGGCGTGGCTTCAAGAACTGGCTGTTCGGTACCGACGACATTTTCGCGAACTCCTGGTTCGATGAAACGTCCGCGCTGCGCGCGCGCCTCAAGCAACTGCGCGCCACACCCCGCAAGGCCTGATCCTAGGTTGGTCCTTTCGCGGCGCCGCTTTCAAATTGCGGGCTGCGATGTCTCGTTGACTGAATCGCCCGACGTCGGAGGCAAGCCCCTTGGCGGCGCCTCCAGCCGATCCAGCGTCGCCTGTTCGACCAACGCCAGCCGAACTGCCAGTTCGTAATCCTGCAGGAATGGATGTGAGCACTTTAGCACGGTGGCCGACCCGTTCGCCCGCATCCAAAAAGCCATAACGCGGTCCGGTTTGATCGCAGCAAGTTCTGCTTTCAGCCGTCCATCGTCGATACGTGACAGAAACGCCCGCCATATTTTACCGCACCGGTTGCGATGACGGCGTCGGGCGGGCTTTGAGAATGGCGGAAATATGCAGATTGTTTTGCGCCAATAGCCGAGGCTCCAGATTTGCCGGATCTCCCAATCGAGGCCGGAACCGCGGCCGAGCATGAGCACAATGCAGCGCGCGCGTTCAAGCCATTCGATCGCCTTGTCACGCCAAACGCTGTCGTCGGTGTAGGTGCGTGCGGCCCCGAGAGCAGGCAGCATGTCTTTCTTTGCACCGATGGCTATAAATGGTCCTGACCGCGACAGCCAATTGGCGAGCCCGTCCTCGAACAGCACTCTGACACTTTGAGATGGCGCCTCGGTGGTCGTTGTCCGTACCGCCATCGCGACACGCGGCCTATCGTCCTTGAAGGAGCGCAGAAAAACGATTGGCCTACGCTTGTCGTATTCGAGGAGATGTGGTGTTGCCTGTAACGCAACGACGTTTTGCCGGTGTAAGCTTGGTACAGCACATTGATCGCGCCGGCACCGACGAGCGCGAGGCAGATGACGGCCAAAACTTCTCCGGCCCCACTGTCCGGCACGACATACTCGGCTGCAATGAACAATAGAACCACTGCGGCGATGAAGGCAGCAATGAGGGCGAAAACAATAAGCAGGATGCGCCCGACTTCCCACCATTGCACGGCCGTGTGGGTGTGCAACTCATCGACATCAATTATAGTCACACACTGAAGCGTCATGACTGCCCTGCCAAGCCTAGCCCGAGGGCTCAAGTTAGGCGAAAACTCCGTCGTCGACAAAGATCGGGTCTCGTCATTCACGGCGGCCCCGTGGATCGAAGCAAGGACACCAGCAAATGCCCATCACTCTCGGCATGTATGAGAAATCGCACGAGCATATCGGTCCGCGTCTGGCGGCGCTGGGACTGGATCTGGAGGTGCGCACGTTTGGCAGCGATGGCAAGTTCACGGTGGCGGGTAAAAAAGTATCGCCCGCCGAAGTCGATCTTGATTACCTCTGGCTCAGTTCGCACATCAACAGCGACGGTTTTCGCGACAAAGCCTTCGGTGTCGTCGAGGCGTGTCGGTCGATCGGCGTGGTGCAGACCTTCAACGCCGGGCTCGATCATCCGTTCTACAAGGCGCTGTCCGACAAAGGCACGCGCATTTGCAATTCCAGCGCGCAGGGCGTGGCGATCGCGGAATATGTGCTGGCGCAGGTTTTGGCGGTGCTACAACCCATCGAGCAACAGCGCGCGCTGCAGGCAGCCAAGCAATGGAAACAGACGCCGTTTCGAGAGCTGTCCGAAACGCGCTGGTTGATCGTCGGCTTCGGGCCGATTGGCCAAGAGATCGCCAAGCGCGTCAAAGCATTCGGCGCGCGCACTGCTGTCGTCAGACGCTCGCCTCAGCCATCGTCGCTCGCTGACAAGGTGGGGATCATTGCCGATCTCGGTGCCATGCTGGGTGAAGCGGATGTCGTCGTGCTCGCGTGTTCGCTAAACGATGAAACGCGCGGGTTTGCCAACGAAGCATTCTTCGCGGCGCTGAAGTCCGGCACGATCCTGGTCAACATCGCGCGGGGTGGCCTCGTCGACGATGCGGCAATGCTGAAGGCGCTCGATGACGGCCGCGTGTCCAAGGCCATCCTCGATGTCTTCCATAAGGAGCCATTGCCGGCGGCAAACCCACTCTGGTCGCACCCGTCCGTGCGCCTGACGTCGCACACTTCATTCTTTGGCACCGGAGTTCGGGCCCGTTGGGACAGCCTGTTCCTTGACAACATCGGCCGCTTCGCGCGCGGCCAGCCGCTGGTCAGCGAAGTCGCCGCAAAAGACGTCGGCTGACGCTCAGCCCGCGTCCATCGCGCCTGCATCGTTGGCGGATGCTGCGGGTTTGAGGCTTGCGGGCGAGATCGGTCGGACGCGCAGCGCCGTGATGCGGTTGCGGGCCTTGCGCAACACCTCGAAGCGATACCCATAGAACGTGAACGCCTGTCCCGGCTCCGGTATGGTTTCGGCTTCGTGGATGACAAGGCCGGCGACGGTGGTGGCTTCGTCGTCCGGCAGCGACCAGTTCATGTGCCGGTTGAGATCGCGCACGGGCACCGAGCCGTCGACGTTGACAGAGCCGTCGACCTGCGGCCGGATGGCGCTTTCGATGTCGTGCTCGTCGCGGATCTGGCCGACGATTTCCTCAAGGATATCTTCAAGTGTCACGATCCCCTGCACGGTGCCGTATTCGTCGACGACCAGCGCCATCTGCGCCTTGCGCTTGAGAAATGCATTCAATTGCTCGCGCGCACGCGTCGTCTCGGGAACGAACCAGGGAGGCTGCACGAGATCGGCGAGCTTGAGCGTGTGTGGTTGGAAGCCGTTCTCCGCCAGCGCCGCCAGCAGATC
>JANXYD010000165.1 GCA_025350265.1 Hyphomicrobiaceae bacterium
CGTACGAGCTACGCGGCCACGGGGCCGTAAGTGGCGCAGGGCCTCGACGCTACAACGCAGCTGAAACAGCACGCGCTGTTGCAAACCAGGTAATAGGGTGGCGTCGAGAAACAAACGCAATCAACAGCAGAGCGCGGCGGAAGCCGCACACACTACCGGCCCGTCGGCGAGACGGGTCTCGCAGACCACAGGCCATGCCGCGCTCTGCTCCCCGCAATTCATCAACGGCACGATCATTGAGATCGGGGCCGCTAGGGTCGTTCCGGTTTTAGTTGAATCGCGGAACGACCCTAGCTCTCTGTTTTATCGTGCTTCTTATCGAAAAACCGCTCAGACTTTATCCTGAAGCACTCTAAGGGTGCTTCTGATGCCGCTGCATCAGTTGCCTTCCCGGCCAAACACGTTCCCGACACATAGGGATCTTTACCCGGCAACTACCGGCCAAGATCCCCGCTCTGCGCGCGAAGGGCACTGCGGCCGGGATGATGGCGCGGGGGTGGCTGATGACGGGAGGAGTGGCTCGTGTCGCAGACGCCAAATTCTCAGGCTACAGGGTGCGGCGCGACGGGTTTTACTCACGCAACCGGGCCGCCGTCCGGACCCGCTCAAGGGAAAATTTCCCTCGAACGCCCTTTGTTTTTAGTCCTTGGCTTCGCGCTTGGCCTTGAGGATTTCGGGGGTGCGCATGTCGATGTAGGCACCGCAGACCTTGACCAGATCTTCAATCTTGTTTTCGAAGAAGTGGTTGGCGCCGGGGATGATCTCGTGTTGCAGTTTGATGCCGCGCTGCACCTTGGTTTTTACGCTCATCTCGGCGACGGACGCCGTCGGCACCACCTTGTCCTTGTCGCCGTTGACCAGCAGGCCAGACGACGGGCACGGCGCGAGAAAAGAAAAATCGTACAGGTTCGCGGGCGGCGCGATGCAGATGAAGCTATCGACCTCGGGACGGCGCATTAGCAATTGCATGGCGATCCAGGTGCCGAACGAGGCACCGACGATCCAGCAGCAACTGGTATCCGGGTTCTGCAGCTGCAACCAATCGAGCGCAGAAGCGGCGTCCGCCAATTCACCGGGGCCGTTGTCGAAGAAGCCCTGGCTGCGGCCGACGCCGCGGAAATTGAAGCGCAACGTCGAGTAACCGCGCTCGACGAACGCGTAATACATCGCATAGACGATCTGGTTGTTCATCGTGCCGCCCAACTGCGGATGGGGATGCAAAACCATGGCAATCGGCGCGTGCGGACGGCCCTCGTGGTGGTAGCGCGCTTCAAGACGGCCAACGGGGCCGTTAATCATAAGTTCGGGCATTGGTCTCGGGCCTTCCGGTTCAGGCACCGCACTCGACGCGCGGGCCACAGTAAAGCGGTGCGAATAATTCTTGACTTGCACGCTCGGAATTTTCATAACACGGCAGCTTTTGGGCGATCGTCAAAGATCGTCCCGGGGTTCGATCGGTTCCCCCGCGATCGTGTCTCGATAGCTACGATCCCACGGTCACCTGACCGCAGTCGCCATGTCCTTGATGGTGATGTTTGGCTTCTTTAGCATGACTGGGGGTATCGAATGCAAGCATTTGGCGCGCAGCCGGGCTTGCATGGCGTGCGTGTTGCGGATGCCGGTCGGTTGCGTCAGTGGAGTTGGTTGCCGTGGAATTGAATACGCGAGGTCGATATGCGGTGATGGCGATCGTTGATCTGGCTGTAGCCAGCGACGAGGCGTCGTCGGTTCCATTGTCGGTGATCTCCGAGCGCCAGCAGATTTCATTGGCGTATCTGGAGCAGCTGTTCGCGAAGTTACGCCGCGCCGGGCTGGTGGACAGCGAGCGTGGGCGCGGCGGTGGCTATCGGCTGGCACGCGCGGCATCGACGATCACGGTCGCCGAAGTGATGTCGGCGGTGGCCGAGAATACCGACATGACCCGCTGTGGCGGCGAGGCCGGCGCGCCATGCCTGTCGGGCAAGCGGTGCATGACGCATAAATTATGGGAAGCACTTGGAGATCACATCGATCAATTCCTGGCGAGCATCACGCTGCAACACCTCGTCGATGGCGACATCGGACGCAGGGTGCACGCGGCGATGGCGCCGCAGGTCGTGTTTACCGGCGGCATCGTCGCACGATAAATTCAGCGAAGACCAATCGGTTCGTTTTGCAGGCAATCAGCAATCGCCACCATGATTCAGCGACGTACATACCTGGATTACAACGCCTCGGCACCGCTGCGGAGCGAGGCACGCGACGCCATGCTGGCGGCGCTCGCCTTGGACGGCAATGCTTCGTCTGTGCATGGTGAAGGGCGCAGGGCGCGTGCGGTGATCGAGACGGCGCGGCTGGAAGTGGCCGCACTTGTCAATGCACGGGCCGCCGACGTGGTGTTCACAAGCGGCGCGTCGGAAGCGAATGCGACGGTACTGGCCGGCGGCTGGGATATGGTGCTGCTGTCGGCGCTGGAGCACGACAGCGTGCGGATGGCCGCGAAACGGTCGGGCGCTCGCGTGGTTGAGATGCCGGTGACGCCGCTCGGCGTGATCGACGAGGCGGCATTTGCGACGGTCTTGGCGCAGTTGGATCCGGAAATTGCGGAACGGTGCCTGGTGTGTGTGCAGTTGGCCAACAACGAAACTGGCGTGGTGCAGCCCGTCGCCGCCATGGCGCGGCTGGCGCATGCGGCCGGCGTGCGCGTGCATTCGGACGCTGTTCAGGTGCCGGGACGGATGCGGGTCGATTGCTGCGACCTGGGCGTCGACTACCTGACGATCTCGGCGCACAAACTGGGCGGACCGAAAGGTGCGGGCGCTTTGGTCGTCGTCGATGGCGCGCCGCTACGAGCGTTGATCGCAGGCGGAGGGCAGGAACGCGGCCGGCGTGCGGGTACGGAGAATGTCGCAGCGATCGCCGGTTTTGGGGCGGCCGCACGGTCGGCGCTACGTGAGCAGGCGGACGTGAGCGCTGTGCGCGGGTTGCGCGACGCACTTGAACGCTCGATTGCGGCGGTCACACCGGGAGCTGTGGTGATCGGTCAAGAGGCGATGCGACTGGCCAACACGTGCTGTGTCGCGCTGCCCGGGTTGGCTGCGGAAACCGCCGTCATTCGCATGGATCTTGCCGGCATTGCGATAAGTTCAGGGGCTGCGTGTTCATCCGGCAAAGTGGGGCAGAGCGTCGCGCTGATGGGCATGGGGCTATCTCAAGACGTCACAGGGGCGGCCATCAGGATCAGCCTGGGCACTGGCAGTACGGCCGAGGACGTGGATGCATTCGTGAAAGTCTGGACAAAATTGGCCGCAGCGCACCAACGCGCGGCTTGAAAACATCACTGCGGCGACCGAAATAAGACGCTGCAAGAGGAACGTGGAATGGCAGCAGTTCAACAGACGATCGATCAGGTCAAAAACCTGGAAGTCGATCTCTATAAATACGGTTTTGAAACCGATATCGAAAGCGATCTCGCGCCGAAAGGACTGAGCGAGGATATCGTCAGGTTCATCTCGGACAAAAAGGGTGAACCGCAGTGGATGCTCGACTGGCGGCTCGAGGCTTATCGCCGCTGGCTGACGATGATCGAGCCGACGTGGGCAATGGTGTCGTATCCCAAGATTGATTTTCAGGACCTTCACTACTACGCCGCGCCAAAAGGCTCGGCGGGCCCGAAGTCGCTCGATGAGGTCGATCCGACTTTGCTTGCAACGTACGCCAAGCTCGGCATTCCGCTGAAGGAGCAGGAACTCCTCGCCGGGATCCGCAAACAGGGCGAGCCGAGCCAGCTCGAGGATGCCGACGGCTATGCGCAGATGGCGGGCCGGGTGGCTGTCGACGCGGTGTTCGACAGCGTATCCGTGGTCACGACGTTCAAGAAGGAATTGGCCAAGGCTGGCGTTATTTTCTGCTCGCTTTCGGAAGCGCTGAAAGAACATCCTGAGTTGGTGCGGAAGTACCTAGGGTCGGTCGTGCCGCAAGGCGACAACTATTATGCGGCACTCAACGCCGCGGTGTTTTCAGATGGATCGTTTGTTTATATTCCGCCGGGCGTGCGCTGCCCGATGGAATTGTCGACCTACTTTCGCATCAACGAAAAGAATACAGGGCAGTTCGAACGCACGTTGATCATCGCCGAGAAGGGTTCGTATGTCAGCTATCTCGAAGGCTGCACGGCACCGATGCGCGATGAAAATCAATTGCATGCGGCGGTTGTCGAATTGGTGGCGCTGGAAGATGCCGAGATAAAGTATTCGACAGTGCAGAATTGGTATCCCGGCGACAAGGACGGGAAGGGCGGCATCTATAACTTCGTCACCAAGCGTGGCGATTGCCGGGGAGACAATTCCAAAATTTCATGGACGCAGGTCGAAACCGGATCGGCGATCACGTGGAAATATCCGAGTTGCATTCTACGTGGCGACAACAGCCGCGGCGAGTTCTATTCGATCGCGGTTTCGAATGGCCGCCAACAGGTCGACAGCGGCACCAAGATGATCCATCTCGGCAAGAACACGTCGAGCCGCATTATCTCCAAGGGCATCGCCGCCGGGCATTCGCAGAATACGTATCGGGGGCTGGTGTCGGCGCATCGCAAGGCGACGGGCGCACGCAACTTCACCAATTGCGACTCACTGCTGATCGGGGATAAGTGCGGCGCGCATACCGTGCCATATATTGAGGCGAAGAATTCGTCGTCGCATTTCGAGCACGAGGCGACGACATCGAAGATCTCCGACGACAAACTGTTTTATTGCCAGACGCGCGGGCTGTCGGCGGAAGAAGCCGTGGCGCTGATCGTCAATGGTTTTGTGCGCGACGTGCTACAGCAATTGCCGATGGAATTCATGGCAGAGACGCAGAAACTGATCGGTATTTCGCTCGAAGGCAGTGTGGGCTGACACGATGACCGAGGCGTGGTTCAAACCTAAAAGTTTTGGCTACGGAGTCTCGCCGGCCAATTGGAAGGGCTGGGTGGCGACGTGCGGGTTTGTCGTGCTTTCGGCCGGCGCTGGGTTCGTCGTGCTGCCCATGAATCCGCCGGCGTCACCGAGCCTGTCGCAATGGGGTGTTTGGGTTGTCGCGCAAGTTGTGCTCGCTATCGGTTTTATTCTACTGGCGCGAGTGAAGACAGACGGCGCGTGGCGGTGGCGATCAGGGACAGTTGGCACCGCGGAGAAAGGTCGGGACCAGCGGTCGTGAATGAGAAGGTCGAAAATCTGGTGCTTGAGCAGCTTCGTCAAATGCGGTCAAAGGTTGATCAAGTTTACGATGCTGTCCAGACACTTAATGTCGAAATGCATGCGTTTCGCCATCACCTGCGTGGCAATAAGTACGACATCGACGCGCATCGTGATTCAATTGCAAAATTGCAATCGCGGATCGATAGGACCGAGAGAAGGTTGGAGTTGGTGGACGAAAAAAACTGAGCATCGCGACGCGTGTCAGACGATCGCTATCTTCTGGGGGCGTGTGCCCTGATTGTAGTGTTACGCGAATGGTTGCGGTGTGATATTTTTTCTCCGATACAATCAACAAGCCGTGTGCCGGGACTCAACTCGGTCGAAGCGAATAAAACTAAAATGCAGTGACGTAACTTGCCTGGGTGGGGGCTCGGGCGAACTTAAGTGTCCAAGGAGGACGCAATGCGAGATGTGGCAGCAGTGACCGGTAAAGTAATGACGGCAAAAGTGATGCGCGCGATGGACGAAGTGGAAGCTCGTCGCCGTAACGCCTTGTCTGCAACGAAGCCTGGCTTCGCCCTTGAAGTGGGCGACATGGTTACTGTGGTTGATACGCTGGATGCGGGAACATCGTTTTTGGTGGAGTTCACCAAGGGCGCGAAAGTCAAGAAGGACAGCTGCGATTGGATGGGCGTGCTCAACGCTACCGAGATCGAAGTCGTCGGTGTCGAAGCTGGAAAAATCTGAAGATGTGAAGTCGCCTTGATTGACTTTGTAACGAAAAAATCGACGCGCCGGTGGCGCGTCCTTTACATACACAAGATTAGTTTTTCGCGCGGGATGATTGTCTGTAATGCTTGAAATCAAAGATCTGCACGCGCGCATCGCCGATGGTGGTGCGGAAATTCTGAAGGGCATAACGCTGACCGTGCCTAAAGGTGAAGTGCACGCGATCATGGGGCCGAACGGCTCCGGCAAGTCGACACTGGCGTATGTCATCGCCGGCCGCGCCGACTACGAAGTCACGTCAGGCGATATACTATGGAATGGCGCTAGTCTCCTCGGATCATCACCGGACGAGCGGGCAGCTGCGGGCGTGTTCCTGGCTTTTCAATACCCGATGGAAATTCCCGGCGTGTCGACGATGACGTTTCTGCGCACGAGCGTGAATGCGACGCGCAAGAAGCGCGGTCAGAAGGAATATTCGACACCCGAGTTCATGAAGGTGGCGCGGGCTGCGGCAGCCCACCTTGACGTAAAGGACGACATGCTGCGGCGCGCCCTCAACGTCGGCTTTTCCGGCGGCGAGAAGAAGCGGATGGAAGTGTTGCAGATGGCGCTGCTCGAGCCGACGCTGTGCGTGCTGGATGAAACCGACAGCGGCTTGGACATCGATGCGATCCGGATTGTTTCCGAAGGAGCCAACAAGCTGCGTGGGCCGGACAAGGCGATGCTGGTGATTACACACTATCAGCGCCTTTTGAATTACATCACGCCTGACAAGGTGCACGTACTCGCGCATGGCCGTATTCAGAAGACTGGCGGGAAAGAGCTGGCGCTCGATCTCGAAAAAACGGGTTATGCCGAATTCAGCGGAAAAGCCGCCTGATCAATCGGCGATGAGGCTGATGTGTTGGAGCTGAGGCTTGCTGTCTGACAGCCGTGTGCCCATCTTTTCCGCATCATCCCTTTTAAAGATACCCTTCGTTGTTGGAAGTCACATGACCGTCGCCATGATCAAAACCAAAGCCGAGCAAGGCTTAGCTGCGGATTTCGCGGCGTGGGCGCGTGATCTTCCCGGATCGGCGGCGATCGGCAAGTTGCGTGAGGAAGCGATGGCTGCGTTCGAACGCTCGGGGCTTCCGCATCGCCGGATCGAGGCATGGAAATATACCGATCTGCGCGCGGCCGTGAAGGCATTCGCGCCGATTGCCACGACCGATGACGTGGAGGTTTCCACGGCGGAACTCGACGCCGCGCTGGGTCGGTTGGCGACCATCGATGCCGACCGGATGGTGTTCGTCAATGGACGCCATCGGCCGAACTTGTCGACGGCTAAGCCGCAGGTCCATTTGTTCACGCTCGGTGAAGTCTTGCAGACCGGTGGCTCGCTTGCGGGGCTGTCGGACAGCGAGGCGATGGTTGCACTGAACGGCGCGCTGGCGTCGGATGGAGCGGTGATCGATATCCATGATGGCACGACGTTGGCCAAGCCGATCTTAATCGTGATGGTCGCGGCCGGCCCGATGGCGCAATTGAATTCGCTCAGGCACGTGATTAAACTCGGCGCGGGTGCGACTGCGACGGTGATCGAAGCACACGTGGTACTCGCAGGTGCCCAGGCGTCGCAGTCCAATGCGGTGCTGGAAGTTGCTGTGGCTGACGCGGCGTCACTCACGCATATCATGGTGAGCTTGGAAGGGTCGGCCGCGACGCGGATCGAGACCGTCGTTGCGACGTTGGGAGCTGGCGCAAACTTGAAGTCGTTTCAGTTGACGGTCGGTTGTGGGCTCGCGCGCAACCAGACGTTCGCGCGTTTTGCCGGTGAGAAGGGGAAGCTCGATATATCCGGCCTGATGCTCGGTCGCGGGCGTGAGCATATCGACACCACGCTGGTGATCGATCATGCCGTGCCTGGCTGCGAAAGCCGGGAGCTGTTCAAAGCGGTGCTGGACGATGCGGCGCGAGCCGTATTCCAGGGCAAGGTGATCGTGCGCCCCAACGCGCAAAAGACAGACGGCAAGCAGATGGCGAAAGCCTTGATGCTTTCGGAGGCGTGCGAGTTCGACAGCAAGCCGGAATTGGAAATTTATGCCGATGACGTGGTGTGCGGGCATGGCGCAACCGTCGCCGAAATCGATCCGGGCATGATGTTTTATCTCCGGTCGCGCGGCATTCCTAAAGATGAAGCGCGCGCCATGTTGATCGAAAGCTTCGCTGGCGAAGCGCTGGAAAAGATCGAGGACGCGGCCATCCGCGACGTGTTGAGCGAGATTGTACGCAACTGGTTGGTCGCGGGGCATGGCTGACATGAACATCGGGTTCGACCATTGCGTGATCCATGTCGGTGACTGGGAAGTGGCGCGCGCGTTCTATACGCGTGTGCTGCGGGCGGAAGCGGTGCCGGTGGGCAAGGGCTACGCATTCAGGTTTGGCGACAATCAGCTCAACTGTCATGGTCCCGGGCAGATCGGCGCGCCGGTTGCGCGCGTTCCCGTGGCACCCGGCAATAGCGATCTTTGCTTTCGGTGGGATGGACCGATCGATGGCGCGGTAGCGCATCTGGATGCGTGCGATGTGCAAGTTGAACTCGGTCCGGTGGCGCGCCATGGCGCGGGCGGGAAGGGCGTAAGCGTTTACTTTCGCGATCCGGATGGGTCGCTTTTGGAGTTCATCTCGTACGTAGCTGATTTACCGAGCCCTCACAGGCGGGACGCCACATGACGATACAATCGACCCAACCGATACGTCCTGCTTATGACGTTGCCGCGATCCGAACCGAATTTCCGATTCTGTTTCGCGAAGTCTACGGCAAGCCGCTGGTTTATCTCGACAGCGCCGCAAGTGCGCAGAAGCCGCGCGCGGTGCTCGAGGCGATCGATCACGCCTACAAGATGGAATATGCAAACGTCCATCGCGGCCTGCATTATCTGTCAAACACCGCCACGGCGCGCTTTGAGGACGCCCGCGAAATCGTGCGGCGGTTCCTCAATGCGCCAACGGTCGACGAAATCATCTTTACGCGCTCGTCGACGGAGGCGATCAATCTGGTCGCATCCTCGTTCGGTGGCATGGTGCTGTCCGAGGGCTGCGAGGTGGTGCTGTCCATCATGGAGCACCATTCCAACATCGTGCCGTGGCATTTCCACCGCGAGCGCCGGGGCGTGGTTTTGAAATGGGCACCGATCGCCGACAACGGCGAATTCATGCTCGATCAATTCGCCGCGTTGCTGACGCCGAAGACCAAGCTGGTCGCGCTCACGCACATGTCGAATGTGCTGGGCACGGTGGTGCCGATCAAGGAAGTGATCAAGCTGGCGCATGCGCGCGGCATTCCCGTGCTGGTCGATGGCAGCCAGTCAGCCGTGCACATGGCCGTCGACGTGCAGGATCTGGATGCCGACTTCTACGTCTTCACCGGCCATAAGACTTATGGGCCGTCGGGTATCGGCGTGCTCTATGCCAAGCGCCGGCATCTCGACGCCATGCCGCCTTACATGGGCGGCGGTGAGATGATCGCGAGCGTGCATACTGACAGCGTCACGTATGCCGAGCCGCCGCATCGGTTCGAGGCGGGGACGCCGCCGATCGTGCAGGCGATAGGGCTCGGGGCAGCGCTCGGGTACATGATGCAGGTCGGGCGCGAGAATATCGCGGCGCATGAGGCCGACGTCGGAGCCTACGCGCAGGCGCGGCTGGGGGAGCTGCGTTGGCTCAAGATCCATGGCCGCGCGCCCGGCAAGGGTGCCATCGTGACGTTTTCGATCGACGGCTTGCACCCGCACGATATCTCGACGATCGTCGATCGCTCCGGCGTGGCGGTCAGGGCCGGGCATCATTGCGCGCAGCCGCTGATGGAGCGGCTGGGGGTGACGGCAACGTGCCGGGCGTCGTTCGCCATGTATTCGACGCGGGCGGAAGTGGATGTGTTGGCTGAAGCGCTGATCAAGGCGCACGATTTCTTCGCGTGAGCGCGAGGGCTGTGAGTGTGGAGTGGCTGCTATGGACGGCAAGTTGGATGAGAAGAGCGTGATCGACGACGGCGTGGAGGTCACTGGCGAGCCGGGCGGCACATTGGTGCCGGGATCGGCGTTGTCGGCCGAGGTGATCGAGCAGCTGACGGCCGACATCGTGGCCGCGCTGAAGTCCGTGTACGATCCGGAGATTCCAGCCGATATCTACGAACTCGGGCTCATCTACCGCATCGATATCGCGGACGATCGCGTCGTGACGGTGGACATGACGCTGACGGCGCCGGGGTGCCCGGTCGCAGGCGAGATGCCGATATGGGTTGAGAATGCCGTCAGTGCCGTGCCCGGTGTGCAGTCGTGCACCGTCAACCTCACGTTCGATCCGCCATGGGACAAGGATCGAATGAGCGAAGAAGCCAAGATGGC
>JANXYD010000186.1 GCA_025350265.1 Hyphomicrobiaceae bacterium
CAGCCCGCCGATACACAAAGTCGCGCCATTGAGGCTACCGCGCGCCTGCCATAACCCAGCGACGCGTTCGGCGAACTCTGCAGGTATGGCACCCGACAGCCCGAGGAAGTCCTTCAACTGCCCCACCGCGATCACCACGCCGAGCCCAGACGTGAAGCCCAGAATGACCGGCCCCGGCACATATTTCGCAAACGTGCCCACGCGCAGCAACCCGGCACCAACCAGTATGACGCCCGCCATCACGCTCGCCAACAGCAGTCCGTCGTAGCCCTGCTTGGCGACGATGCCGCCGATGACGACGATGAACGCCGCCGCCGGTCCGCCGATTTGGAATCGCGTGCCCCCCAAGATGGCAACCAACGCGCCGCCGAGGATTGAACTGATCAGCCCTTTGGCCGGATCGGCCCCCGATCCAATGGCGATCGCCAGTGACAGCGGCAACGCCAGGATAGCCACCGTCACCCCTGCCAGCAGATCGGCGCTCAGGTCGTGGCGGCTGTATCCGGCCCGTAACGCCAGCACCAGTTCAGGGGTGAATTCAGCTACATACGCGCGCCAGCTTTCGCGCGTCGTGCCCCCGTCAGATTGTCGCCCGCCCTGCGAATCCAAGTTTTTCATCTGCTCTCCAGGCGCACGCAGCTACCGTCGTCGCCCGCAATCATGCAGCGCATAAATTACTTCGCCGGATGATCGATCACCCGCGCGCGCCAACTGGCGTCGGGAACCATGCACGCCTCCGCGCGCCCGAACAACCGGTAGCGATTTTTCGCAACCAGGTCATACGCGAAGTCCTGCAACCAGCGCGGCAACACCCGGAATGCCTTGACCATCCGCCACGGCCCGCCCAGCACCTCGGCGATCTCGCGTGCCATGTCCAGTTTCCCGTACGCGCGCCCAGCACGCAGCAACAACACCGTCTCGAACGCCACCGGATCGAGTCCGTAATGCTCAAACAGCGCTTGCCCGAGCGGCGACTGCGCGCTCGCGAAGAGGAAATGCCCTTCCCGGTCGCGCTCGGCGATGCGCCGCATCGTCGTCGAACACAGCACGCACACCCCGTCATAGACGATCAGCGCCCGCGTATCGTCGAACCCGGGCACGCGGGCATCGCCACGATAAGAATAAGCCTCCGCCGCAGCCAGATCAGCCGAGACCGACCGCGCCCTCATCCGACCTGCCCGCGATGGCGGAGCAGATGATCCGCCAGCACGATCGCCATCATCGCCTCGCCCACCGGCACCGCGCGGATGCCGACGCACGGATCGTGCCGGCCTTTGGTGGCGATATCCGTCTCTTGCCCCGCCTCATCGATGGTGCGCCGTGGCGTCAAGATCGACGATGTCGGCTTCACCGCGAAGCGGCACACTATGTCCTGCCCCGTCGAGATGCCGCCGAGCACGCCACCCGCATGGTTCGACAAAAACAACGGCTTGCCGTCGTTACCGGCGCGGATTTCGTCGGCGTTCTCCACCCCGCTCAACTCGGCAACGCCCATGCCGTCGCCGATTTCCACGCCCTTGACCGCATTGATGCTCATCATCGCGGCTGCGAGATCGGCATCGAGCTTGCCATACAGTGGCGCGCCCAGCCCCACCGGCATCCCCTCCGCCACCACTTCCACCACCGCACCGATCGACGACCCCGCCTTTCGAATCGCGTCGAGATCTACAGCCCAGGCTACGGCCGTCGCTCCATCCGGGCAGAAGAAGTCGTTGTCGTCGATCACAGCCGAACTCCACCGTCCCGCGCGCTGCTCCAGCGGAATCTTGCGCGCACCCATCTGCACCAGCGCGCCCCTGATCTGCGCCCCCGGCACCATGTGCTTGATCACCAGCCGCGCGATTGCCCCCGCCGCCACCCGGCACGCGGTCTCCCGCGCCGACGAACGCCCGCCGCCGCGATGATCCCTGACGCCGTATTTGGCCCAATACGTATAGTCCGCATGCCCCGGCCGGAAAGTCTGCGCCAGCGCGCCATAGTCCTTCGATCGCTGATCGACATTTTCGATCATCAAGTGGATCGGCGTCCCCGTCGTCGTCAGCACGCCCCCTACGCCATCGACCACACCAGACAGCACCTTGGCTTCGTCCGGTTCGCGCCGCTGAGTTGTATGGCGTGACTGCCCGGGCCGGCGCTTATCGAGGAAGCCCTGCACGTCACGCTTGAGATCGAATGTGATGCCTGGCGGGCAGCCATCCACGACGACGCCGATCGCCGGCCCATGGCTTTCACCCCATGTCGTGATGCGCAGCAGCTGGCCGAACGTGTTGAACGACATAAAAATTCAACCCTTGCTTGCGCGCAGTTCCGTGCGCATTTCATCGTCTGTGAATGTCCCCGGTTTTAGCGCAAGCCAGCATCAGGCGCAAAGGGGACACAACGCCGGAGGCGTAAAGGGGACACAGCGCCTGACTTTTCGGTTGCAATGCCGATGACACCGCCCCACGACTTCAGTAACACCGCTTGGTCTGTTGCGTGCGAGTTACATCTGAAACTCAAACAGGAGGCAAACCTATGCGTAAAACCATAGTTGCCCTTTCGCTGACTGCGTTCACCTTAGGGTCGTTCGCCCTCATCGACACCGCGTCTGCAGCTCACGCCAAAATGACCAAAATGGGTTGTATCGTCGGCAAGCAGAAGTACGATGCCACGGTAGGCAAGTGCGTGGAGGCAAAGCCCGTCAAGAAGGCTGCCAAGTCCATGATGAAAAAGCCGGTCGTGAAGAAAACCATGTAATCGGCCACAAGCTGATGACGACAGCCCACCTCACGTTTGCAGCTGTGTCCCAAACATAGCGACGAGCCGAGCGAAGCTGACAAGGTTGGGAGAGAGATATGAAGCCGCCGCTCGGCTTCGGTCTTTCTCCTTTTTTCGTTTGGGCAGCTGATACCGGCTCGCGCTGTTTGGCTTCGCACGCCTTTTACCGACCCAACGACGAACGCAGCCATTCCGCCGAACGCTGTGTCCCCGAGACCGACCAGAGCACTACCGATGCGGATCCGGCAGAGGTGGCCGAGGAATTGACGATTAGTCGTGCACGGAATTCCCCCTCCCCGCCCTTCGCGGGGAGCGGTGAGAGGGTTAGGGGCGGCGACGGGCGAGAACTTTTCGTGTCTAGCTTCGGTATTGTCAGGGACGCGCGTCGCGCCTAACCTGATCGACCTTGGAACTGACAGTGCGAGGCGGCCATGTCTGACGTAACCGTGATTGATGCAGGCAAGTATATCGCCGAGCACCGCCGTTGGTTCATCTTTCTGGGTGCGGCCCTGATCGTCGCCGGTGCCCTTGCAATCATGTTTCCCTTGGCCGGCGGTGTCGCCGTCGAAATCTGGGTGGCCATCGCCCTGATTATTTCCGGCATCGCCCAGATGGTGCACGCCTTCGCCGTTCGCCAGTGGCAGGGTTTTTTGTTCAGCACCTTGCTTGGCATCCTCTATTTCGCCACCGGCATCATTCTCTGGCTCGACCCGATCAAGGGCGTCATCACGCTCACTGTCTTCCTCGCCGCCATGTTGCTGATCGATGGCATCATGCGCTGCATCCTCGCCTTCCGTATTCGTCCGCATGACGGCTGGGGCCTGTTGTTCGCTGGCGGTCTGATCGGCATCCTGGCAGCCTTCATGATCTGGCGGCAGTTGCCCACGTCCGCCTTCTGGGCCATCGGTCTGCTACTCGGCATCAATCTCATTTTTTCAGGAATTGCCTTCATCACTTTGGCCAGAACCGCGCGCGCTGCTTCATAACTCAAAGCTGCACTCTGAGGAGTCCGCGATGTCGTTGAGCATTGTTCCCGTCAAAGAGCATTTCGTCGGCGAAGTTATGGGCGTCGACATTACCCAGCCGATGTCGCCCTCCGAAATTGCGACGCTCGAAGCCGGCATGGACCAATATGCCGTGCTCATATTGCGGTCACGGAACATCACCGACGAACAACAGTTGGCCTTCAGCCGTAACTTCGGCGCGATGGAAAATGCGCATGGCGGCAACGTCACAAAGCCAGCCGAATTGCGCCTCCAAACCGGCATGAACGATGTGTCCAATCTCGGCAAGGACGGCAAGCCGCATCCCAAGGACAGCCGCCAACGGCTGTTCAATCTCGGCAACATGCTGTGGCATTCCGACAGCTCGTTCCGCCCCATCCCGGCGAAATACTCCCTGCTTTCGGCCCGCTCGCTCAATCGCCGCGGCGGCGACACCGAATTCGCCGATATGCGGCAGGCCTACGATGCGCTCGATGCCGAGACCAAAGCCGAGATCGACGACATGATCTGCGAACATTCGCTGATGTATTCGCGCGGCTCGTTAGGCTTTCTCGACTATTCCGACGACGAAAAGCAGATGTTCAAGCCGGTGCGCCAGCGGCTCGTCCGCAGTCACCCCGTCACCCACCGAAAATCGCTCTATCTGTCCTCGCATGCCGGCACCATTGTCGGCCGCCCCATGCCGGAGGCCCGCATCATCTTGCGCGATCTCAACGAACACGCGACGCAGCCCCGCTTCGTCTACGTCCACAAATGGCAACTGCACGACCTCGTCATGTGGGACAACCGCCAGACCATGCATCGCGGCCGCCGCTATGACGAGACCTACCCGCGCGACGTGCGCCGCACCACCGTCGCCGGCGACGCCCCCACTGTTGCGCAAGCTGCCGCAGAATAAAGTACTGGGGATAAAAAGGGTGCTTCCGCGCGCAATCCGGGGAGCGAAGCGGTTTTTCGATCAAACGCAGTCCGCGCAACAGCGTTGCTGGAAAAAAAGTTCGTCATGGCCGCCCCCGAAGGCCATGACGAACGATATGGCGGCGGCAGTGGTCAAATTTGAGGCTCGTTGGTGTTATGCCGACATGCGAAATCATTGACCTGCGTCAAAACACGAAGGCCCCGCACCTCTCGTCGTCTTCCCGGCCAAACGAAGCGCGTGCCGGGATCTATACCAGCCAACGAAGGGCAAGATCCCGGCACGCGCTTCGTTTGGTCGGGATGACGGCGCGTGTAGGGCTCATGCAGGGGGAGTTCATCAGTCATTCTTTTCGCTCGCCGGTAATAGAGCTCTAAAAAAACACATCACACTTTCTCCCAAACCACCTTAGGATGCCGGCATCTGCTTCTGCTGGACCGCCGCACGATGAGCAAACCTTCCTTCGGCCTGAGTTGTGCCGTCTCGACGCCGTTTGATGCCAACGGTGCCATCGACATGCAGCGTTTGATCGCGCACGCCAAGCGTTGCCGCACCGAAGGTGCCGACAGCATCACCCTGTTCGGTACCACCGGCGAAGGCTTTTCCGTCAGCTTCGAGGAGCGCGTGCGTGCCATCGGCGCGTTCAAGACGGCCGGTTTCGAGATGGCGCGCGAGGTCGGCGTCGGCATCATGGCCGCGTCCGTCGGCGATGCCGCCCAGCAGTGCCGGCAAGCGTTGAAAGCGGGGTGCCGCCATTTGCTGCTTGCGCCGCCCTTCTACGCCAAAAACGTCAGCGATGACGGTCTGTTCGCCTGGCACGCCGAATTGTTCACCAGCCTCGGTGAGACAGCTCGCGACGTCATCCTTTATCATCTGCCTGATGTCACGGCGGTGCGCTTGTCGTTAGACCTGATCGGGCGGTTGAAGATCGCTTTTCCAAAGATCGTCCGCGGGGTCAAGGATTCGGGCGGCGACCTCACCCATTCGGAGGCACTCATAGCCAAGCATGGCGAGTTGGCGATCCTGATCGGCGACGAACGGCATCTCGCCCACATCGTGCGCAAAGGCGGCCAGGGCGCGATCTGCGGCATGGCCAATCTCGAGGCCAAACGCCTGCGCGCCATGGTCCTTCAAGGTCGCGACGACGCAGTGATTACGGCCCTTGTCGATGTCGTCGTGGGCTATCCCGTGCTATCAGCCATCAAAACGATGATCGCCCACCGCTCGGGCGATCGCGAGTGGCAGCGCATGCGTCCCCCGCTCGACAAGCTGACCGACGAGCGACGCGCCCGCCTGATCGCCAAATACGCCGCCGCGTCCGCTCAAACCTGACACCCGAAGGCGTAGGCTGGGCCGCCAAGCCGACCCAACAGGTGTGTGGCCGCGACGTTGCCGGCCGGCTTATTCGTGCCTGACGGCACGCGCATGGCCTTGCTATCGGCTGCCTGGACAGGCAAAATCGCTGTCGCTTCCGTTTGTTGCGTAGCAGGATTGCCATGCCGTTAGCCACACCGGACCTTCCGCTGACCGAAACCGTCATCATCGAGATGACGAACGCCTTCCGCGCGGAAAATCATCTTGCTGCAGTGAGTGAAAGCCCCGCGTTGCAAATCGCAGCGCGCGCCTTCGCCGATTATCTGGCGCGGTCCGGATCGTTCGCCCATACCGCCGATGGACGCCAGCCCGCCGAACGCGCCAAGGCGGCCGGCTACAGCTATTGCATCGTTGCTGAAAACCTCGCCCTGCATCGGAGCAATCGCGGCTTTGAAACGTCCGATCTCGCGAGCCGCGCGGTTGAGGGCTGGAAAGCGTCGCCCGCCCATCGCGCCAATATGCTGCTCGCGCAAGTGACCGAAACCGGGATCGGCATCGCCAAGAGCAATGACCCCGATCCCAAATTTCTGACAGTGCAATTGTTCGGTCGCCCCGGCAGCATGAAGTACAGCATCGACATCGAGAATACGTCCGGCCAAGCCGTCAGCTATATTCTCGACGGCCAGACCAACACCATCGCCGCCTCCATGCATGTAACGCATACGTCGTGCGTGCCGAACGATTTGAGTTTTGACATCGGCAAGGTCACGTCGAA
>JANXYD010000191.1 GCA_025350265.1 Hyphomicrobiaceae bacterium
CAATATCGGTGCCAACGTGCGGTTTTCGGTCACTGAGACGACGACGCGTGTCTACACCAAGGTGTGGGAAATGTGCGCGCTCGGCGGTTTCCATACCGGGCGCGAGGCGGCGCGGATGATGTTGACGCGCGGTCGCGGCACGATCCTGTTCACGGGCGCGACGGCGAGCGTGCGCGGCGGTTGCGGCTATGCGGCGTTCGCCGGTGGCAAACATGCGCTGCGGGCGCTGGCTGCGAGCATGGCGCGGGAGTTGGGGCCGAAGGGTATCCACGTGGCACATGTGGTGATCGACGGAGCGATCGACACGGACTTCATCCGCACGCAGTTTCCGGATCGCTACGCCATGAAGAAAGACGGCGGCATTCTCGCACCCGATTCAATCGCCGAGCAGTATTGGCAAATCCATCGCCAGTCGCGCGATGCCTGGACCTTCGAGATGGATCTCAGGCCAGCGGTGGAGACGTGGTGAGGGGGAGTTGAATTGTGGCTGGCAGCCCCGGCAAGTTGGTCAGCTACGCGGCAATCGCGTCCGCGGGATTATAACAAAGACGAAAGCGATCCGGGCAAGCGCGGACGTGCCAGTCTTCCCTTCTCCCCGTGAAAACGGGGAGAAGGGAAGGGGTGCGCGGCTTGTGCTCGTGACGAATGGGGAGAAGACAACTTTGGCTCACGACGCCCTGGAGCGCGCCGTGGTGCCCGCCGGAGCGCGCGGGTCGGTGATGCCAGCGAGGTTTTCGTCGCCTTCGGTGTCGGTGGGGATGGTGCGGACGGTGGTTTCGATGTCGGTGACGGCGTCGCCGTTGGCGACGGCGAACGCGCCGTTGCCGGGGCCACTGCGCGCAGCGTTTGGCGGCTGCGAGCGCGGGGCACCCAGGGCGACGAGGCGCTCGGTGCGTTCGGCGACCAGGGCGGGGTTGGCGGCTTCCGAGTGCGACACCGGTACTCGCCACTGGAACGCGTCTAACTGGCCCGTGACGGGGGAAACGGGTGCCCAGGTTTCCGAGACGACGCCATCGGCGGTCCAGGCAGGATCGCGCGGCGCATTGACAGCCCGCGCCAGCCATTCCCGCACGCGTCCGGTATCGCCGTGCTCGCCGCTTTCGATGCGCGCCATCAGGGTGGCCGAGCGCTGCGTGAGGCGAGCACTGTCGAGTAATGGTTTCAAAGCGTCGCGGGCGGTTGTCCAATCGCGCGCGTCGATGGCGGTTGAGGCCAAGGCGAGCGCACCTTCGTCGGCGTTGGGGTCGAGTTTGGCCAACTGACGCACACGCTCGATGCGATCGGACGGGCTGTCGCCGACGCGGGCATGGGCGTAGGCCAGCGCGAGATCGGGATGCGGACTGAGCTTCCAGGTGCGCTGCAAGATCTTGGCGGCCGCCGGCGTTTGCCCTTTGCCGGCGAGGATGCGGCCTGCAACGGCAGCGGCCGGCACCAGATCGGGGGCCAGCTTGTGCGCCTCCTGGGCGAGGGCGAGGGCCTCGTCGGTGCTGTCGTGTTCGAGGTTTTGTGCCTTGGCGGCCAGCAGGACGGCACGCCGGCGGTCGGCGAGTTTGCGGTCGGCGAGTTTGCGGTCGACGTGATTGTGACGGCGGCCGGTGGCGAGCGTTTCAAGCGCGCCGTTCCAGTCCTCGGTGCGGCACTGCAAATCGAACAATGCGTCGACCGGCCAAGCGAGCGCGGGATTGGATTTCAAGGCGCGCTCGGCGAACTGGCGGGCGGGTTCCAGTTCGCCCTCGCGCTGCGCTTCCAAAAACAAACCACGCAAACCGAGTTGCTCGGTATCAGGGCTGGCGAGCATGGCTTCGAAAATGCGGCGGGAGGTGGCGGTGTCGCCTTGTAACTGGGCGGTTTGTGCCCGCAACAGGTGGGTGAGGGGTTCGTTTGGCAGCGACTTGCGCGCCTGCAGGGCTGCGCGGGTGGCAAGCTGCCTGTCGCCCGAGCTGATGGCGATCATGCCTTCCGAAATGGCGTCGAGCCCGCGCCGCTCGCGGCGGCGATTGATGATAGAGCCGACGGTGGCGGGGGAAGTCCATAGCTGGCGCAGAACGTTCCAGATGAAAACGCCCACGCCGATCGCCAGCGCCAGCAGCACGATGGCCTGGAAAACGCTGGTTTCGACTTGATAACCCTGCCAGTCCACGACCAGCGATCCCGGCCGGTTGGCCAGCCA
>JANXYD010000222.1 GCA_025350265.1 Hyphomicrobiaceae bacterium
TATCGGGTGCCGATCCTGCTCTATTGGGCCGAGCACGACGAGTCGCTCGGCGCTATCATCACGCATGTCCTGGTGCACGAGATCGGGCATCATTTCGGACTATCGGACGAAGACATGGAACGGCTTGAAGAAGAAGCCGAGCCGCCACACGATCATTGAGACGCAGGGCATGTGGCCTTCCGTCCATCTTCGTCGCGGCTTTGACTAGACCACAAAATTTTCGTGTTTGCTGTGTACATCTTTGATGCCGACACGTTGCCGCCACTTTGAGATCAGACCACGGCAGCCTCCGATCAAACGCGGACAAAAGGTTGGCGTGTCAAAAGAAGTGCAATCTGATATACGGTTAGGTGTGGTCGAGACGTTCGGCCTGCCTGCCTGGATGTGCACCAGCCCGCAACGACCACATTGGAATGCCGCAACTGCCCTTGAAAGCCAAATCTGCGTTCATAACTGCCTTAGGGAATTGAAGTCGCGATGAGCATGATTCCCGGGCCTCGAACGACTATCTACGCACGTCTGGGCCTTTGCGCATTGCTGTTGGCAGTGTGCGTCGGTTTTGACGGTCGCGCCACGGCCGGGCCATCGCCGGAGGAGTATGCGACCCATGTCGGGGCCGGCGCTCAGATTGTGCCATCCGGCGATCTCAGGCTCGATGGAAAGCGCGCGATGTGCGGCCAGCGTCCCGTCGTGCTCGATGGCCAACTCGATGATTACGGCGCAGCGTATCCGGGGTTTCTCATCCTCAATCCGAAGCTGATGGGCAAGGTCTCCACGCCCGTCAAGATGTGGATCTTCGCGCACGAATGTGGCCACCAGTTCCGTGGACCCGATGAGGACACTGCCGATTGTTTCGCTGTGCAACGGGGCCGCCGGCAGGGATGGCTGACTACCGACGGTTTGCAGGAGGTGTGCAATTTCATTGCGCCTGCCAAGGGCGATTCGATGCACTTTTCAGGCAGCCATCGCTGCGAGGCCATGCGCAAGTGCTTCGAAGATAAAGACGTCAAGTAATCCGTGGCCAGCCGACGCCGATGGCACGCTGCGCCGCATTGTCGCGTCGATGTCGCGTGCAAATTCTTCAAACGGCCCGGCGTGTGCCGTGATCGGCGTATTTCCGTCATTGTTGCGCGGCAAGAGTGCCGCCGAACAGATTTCGCGCGTGTTTGAAAATCAGAGCGACGGGTGCCGGGTTTTGGCGTCGCCTTGTGTCGCAGACAATGCCTCTCCCGCAGACGACCGGACATATCCACCGATGCCGCTGAAACCGATACGACCCGACGCCATGCCACAATCCGCCGTTTCTCGCCGTGCGATGCTGTCGGCTGCGGTGTCGGGTGGCGCTGCCCTCATGCTCGGCGGCGGCGTCGACGCGCAGCAGCGCGCACCCACCGACATCGGCACGCTCAGCGAGGCCAACATCCGGCCGCGCCCCGTCGCCATCGCGGAGTTCATCGGCGACGATCCAAAGTTCGGCGCTGACGTCGCCACGATCGTTGGGGCCGATCTCGAGAGATCCGGGCTGTTCAAGCTGATCGACCGCAGTGCGTTCATCGAGCGCTTCTCCGATCTCAATCAGCCGCCACGTTATGCCGACTGGCGCGCGATTGGGGCGG
Organism: Hyphomicrobiaceae bacterium; assembly: GCA_025350265.1. Lineage (GTDB taxonomy): Bacteria > Pseudomonadota > Alphaproteobacteria > Rhizobiales > Hyphomicrobiaceae > JABFRJ01. The sequence goes on from JANXYD010000222.1 coordinate 1,617, forward strand.
AAGCGCTGGTGGTCGGCCGCACCCGCAAATTGGGCGATGGCCGGCTGGCGGCCGACTTCAAGTTGTATGACACAGTGCTCGGCAAACCTCTGGACGCGCAGGGCTTTGCGGCCGCCCCGCAGACATGGCGACGGCTCGGTCACATCATCGCCGATCGCGTGTATGAAAAGATGACCTTGGAAAAGGGCTATTTCGATACCCAGATCGTGTTCGTCGACGAAACCGGGCCAAAGAACAAGCGCCTGAAGCGCCTGACGATCATGGACCAGGACGGCTTTAATGCGCGCCTGTTGACCAATGGCCGCGACCTCGTGCTGACGCCCCGCTTCAACCCGGTAGCACAAGAGATCACCTTTCTCGAATACGCCGACGGCGGTGCGCAGACGCGGGTGTTTGTCATGAACCTCGACACCGGCCAGCGCGAATTGGTCGGAAATTTCCCCGGCAAGACATTCGCCCCGCGCTTTTCGCCGGACGGCCAGCGCCTCGCCATGAGTATCGATGAAGGCGGCGCAGTCAGCCTAATCGAGGTCGACCTGCGCTCACGCCAGATGCGTCGTTTAACCCAAACCGACCGCATCGACACCTCGCCGAGCTACAGCCCCGATGGCCGCCAGATCGTGTTTGAATCCGATCGTGAAGGCACCCAGCAACTCTACATCATGAGCGCCAGTGGCGGCGCCGCCAATCGGCTGAGCCGTGGCGACGGCCGCTATTCGACCCCGGTCTGGTCACCTCGCGGCGACTATATCGCCTTCACCAAGCAGGCCGGCGGATCGTTCCTGATCGGCGTCATCAAGCCCGACGGCAGCGACAAGCGCATCCTCACCAGCGGCTACCATAACGAGGGTCCGACATGGGCACCCAACGGCCGGGTATTGATGTT
>JANXYD010000236.1 GCA_025350265.1 Hyphomicrobiaceae bacterium
GATGGCACCGTAGCCAAGCGCAGCGCCGACCACGACAAGGGGATATTTCCGTTTATCCGGGTCCGTTCGCCGTAACCGATGATGATATGACCGCTCTCATTGGCCAGCGCGTGACCGTTACTTGCGAAAAATACGTGCACCGGAAGGATTGTTTCTTCATCAAGGTCATTGAAGGCGGCGGCCGTCGTTTCACAAACGCGCTGAAGGAGATCAGCTGGCCGGCCGACTAGCCGACCCTGCCGCAACCGACGCAGCCCCAAACTCACCCCGGCCGCACCTGCCCTGAGCCGCGCACGATGTACTTGAAGCTGGTCAACTGCTCCACGCCGACCGGCCCACGTGCATGCATGCGCCCTGTCGCGATGCCGATTTCCGCCCCCATGCCGAACTCGCCGCCATCGGCGAACTGGGTCGAGGCATTATGCAGCACGATCGCCGAATCAACGCGGGCGATGAACCGGTCGGCGGTCGCCGCACGCTTCGTAACGATGCAGTCCGTATGTTGCGATCCGTAGCGCGCGATGTGCGCGATAGCCCCGTCCACCCCGTCCACCACCTTCACCGCGATGATGGCATCGAGAAATTCATGGCCGTAATCATCCGCGCCGGACGGCTTCACGCGCGTATCGACGGCACGCGTTGCATCATCCCCCCGCACTTCGCAGCCGGCATCCAGCAGCGCCCGCACCAGCGCCGGCAGGAAAGTCTTCGGCGCGCCGGCATCGACCAGCAGGCATTCCGTCGATCCGCACACCGACGTCCGCCGCATTTTGGCGTTCACCACCAGCGGCACCGCCACGGCCAGATCGGCATCGCGATCCACATACGTGTGGCAGATGCCTTCAAGGTGGGCGAACACCGGCACCCGTGCCTCCGCCTGCACGCGCGCCACCAGGCTTTTGCCGCCACGCGGCACGATCACGTCAACCGTCCCGCCCAGGCCGCTCAGCATTTCGCCGACTGCCGCTCGGTCGGTCGTCGGCACCAGTTGTATGGATGCCACCGGCAACCCGGCCGCCACCAATCCCTTGACCAGACACGCATGGATCGCCCGCGCCGAGTGCACGCTTTCCGACCCCGCCCGCAGGATACACGCATTGCCGGCCTTCAGAGAGAGCCCACCCGCATCAGCCACCACGTTTGGCCGGCTCTCGAAAATGATGCCGATCACCCCCAGCGGCGTCCGCACGCGACTGATCGCGAGGCCGTTCGGCCTGACCCATTCGGCAATCGTCGCGCCGACCGGATCGGGCAGCGCCGCGATGTCTTCAAGCCCCCGTGCGATCGCCTCGATCCGCTGATCGTCAAGCGCCAGCCGGTCCAGAAACGAGCCGTGCGTCCCCCGCGCCAGCGCTGCGGCGATATCGGCGGCGTTGGCGTCCATTATCTCAGCCACCCGTTCACGCAACTCAGCCGCCGCCGTGGTCAGCGCGAGGTTCTTCGCGGACGTCGCGGCCAAGGCCACCTCGCGCGACGCCGCCCGCGCGGCCACGCCGATTTCGTGCATCTCGGACGTCAGGCTCCGGTCAGTTCGTCTCGCCGTATCAGACATGGTCACCAATCCCGTCGCCTTCGACAACTAGTCGCGTCGCACTCAACCCTTTGTCGCGCCCGCCATCATGCTCCGCCACCGCGCGCGCGCGTCGGGCGACCAGACCTGTGCGGGGTCATAGAATTCAGGCACTACCTTGGCGTCCTGCGGAAGCGTAACCCACGGCTGCTTGGTCGAGGTGAAGATGTGGATGTCAGGCGGGCAGGTGTCCGGCTGGTCAAGCGAGCCAACGCGCACGTAGCGCGCCAACGGCCCAGCGCCTGGGTAATTGCTCCACACCGCCACCTTGCAGGCTGGACAACGCGCAATGCTCTGACCCTTGCCGCTTGCCGACGGCGTCACGATGATTTCCGGTTCGGCCGCCGTGTGCACCACCCGATCCGCCTCGTAGACCGCATTGAGCGCGTGCGCCGTCCCGGTCTCGCGCTGGCACCACCGGCAATGGCAGGCGTGCACGATCATCGGCTTGCCTGATAGTTGATAACGGACGTTTCGGCAGGTGCAGCCGCCTTCCATGGTCGATCTCCGGGGTCGTCTTCTGGCCAATTGGTCCGACGACGATGTCACGCAGCACCTGCGATGTGAAGCGTATCACTGCCGCTTGGCGGCCGCATAATCACGCGTCAGTTTTCCACCAGCACACCCGGGATCGAGCGCGAATGACCGCGAAATTCGGCGATTACGTCTCCGCCCTCATTGCGCACCGTCACGTCGTAGATGCCGGAGCGATCGCCGCGATGCCGCTCGCGCGCTTCCGCCGTCAATACCATGCCGAGCTTGCCGGGTGCCACAAACGTCACCTGGCACTGCTGCGCGACATGGCGCTGGTTGCGGCTGTTGCAGGCAAACGCGAACGCACTGTCGGCCAGCGTGAAAATGAAGCCGCCGTGCGCCAGTCCGTGCCCATTGACCATCCCCTGCGTAAGCGGCATCGACAGGATCGCCACCCCCGGCTCGACCCGCACCAGGCTCATGCCAAGGCCACGGCTGGCGTGATCCTCCGCCCACATGGCGGCGGCCGACAGCTCGGCGATTTCGGCGGCGCTCGATACCTCGGTCACGCTCAGGTCCGCCCGCAAAACTTGGCCGCGCGCTTTTCGAGAAACGCCGCGACGCCCTCCAGATTGTCGGCTCCGCCGATCAGCCGCCCTTGCCCCGTCCGCTCCAACTCCAATTGCTGGTCGAGCGTATTGGTTTCCGACTGCGCTAGCGCGGCGCGGATCTCCAGCATCGCCGGCGTCGACGATTGTGCAAATTTGCTGGCGATCGCCATCGCCGCCGGCATCAGCTCGGCATCGTCAACCGCCTTATAGATCATGCCCCATTGCTCGGCGGTCGCTGCATCGACCGGTTCGGCCAGCATGGCCAACGCCCGCGCGCGTGCCGGCCCGACCAGTCGCGGCAAGGTCCAGGTGCCGCCTGCATCCGGCATCAGGCCGATCTTGGCGAACGCTTGCAGGAACTTGGCCGACTTGGCGGCGACGACAACATCACATGCCAGCGCGATGTTGGCACCCGCACCTGCAGCAACCCCGTTCACAGCGGCGATCACCGGCACCGGAAAGGCCGCCAGCCGCCGGACCAGTGGATTATAATACAGCCCCAGCCGGTCCTGCGGCGCGGCCGATGGTGTCGATGCGCTCGCCGCATCCAGCAGATCCTGGCCCGCGCAGAAGCCGCGTCCCGCACCGGTCAAAATCACCGCGCGGATTGCTTTGTTGGCTTCTGCAGCGTCGAGCGCCGCGCGCAGATCCCGGTGCAGCGCTTCGGTAAAGCTGTTCAGCTTGTCCGGCCGGTTGAGCGTAATGATGCAAACGTTCGCTCGCACCTCGGACAAGACGGTAGACGTCGACATTTGGGCGCTCCCTGTGATCGATCCGCTCGAAGCGGTAAATTCCGCACAACGATATACAGCTTTGGGCCTCACGCGCTAGTCGCGCTCCAGCCG
>JANXYD010000239.1 GCA_025350265.1 Hyphomicrobiaceae bacterium
AACGTTTTCATAATCGCATGGCCGACGACAATCCAAAACTCGATTTGGAAGCTCTGCAGCAACGCGTGCGGTTTCACTATCAATATGTTGTGCTCAATGATTTCCTGCCGCGCATCATTTCCGCCGCTGTCCTCGATGAACTCAAGGTGCCCTGCCGAGACTAAGATTGTGTCTGCTTCGTGTATTGGAAACAACGGTAGTCCTCAGGCTGCGGTTGGTCCTGACATTCGCACCGACGGTAGCTTCACATGTTACCGTTACGGGCCTGTCACCATGCCCGTTCAGGCAACTGCTATTTGCCTCAAAATAAAATAAACTGATTCGCCGAAAAGGGTGCTCATGAGGCTCCTATTCAGGCAAACCGCGCCACCGCCACGCAGCCCCTACTTCCCCCCGCGCGCGCACGGGGGGAAGCCGCACACCTCACCTCAGTTTAGCGCGGCCACGCCGGCTTGGGAGATGACGTCGTCTTGGGTGCCGGTGCCGCCGCTGACGCCGATGGCACCGATGACCTTGCCGCCGACCACCAGCATGTTGCCGCCCCGCGAGGCGACCACGTCGTCGAGCGTCGCCAGGTAGCTGAAGAACGGGCCCTTGCCGATCAGCCGTTCGAACACCAGCGTCGCGCGCCGATAGCGGGCGGCGGTGCGCGCTTTATGCTGCGAGATGGTGATGGACGCGTACTGGCAATTATCCTGCTTCTCGAAATAGACGAGATCTCCGGACGGCCCGACGACGGCTACGCACATGCCGTTCCAATTGCGTTTCTTGGCTTCGGCGATGGCACCGGCGGCGGCTTTCTTGGCCGTCTCGATGTTGATCGTTTCGCCATAGGGCGGCGGCGTCATGGTTTCCGGCAGGGCTTCGTTCGGGTTGGCCGGATCGGCTGGAACCTGTGCGAATACCGCCGTGCAGCTCATCAGTGCGGCGCAGAAGGCGCCCGTCATCAAGGCTCTGTGAAACATTGGATTTCCCCTTGGTTATGCTCCGGTTCGCTCTATGACCGGCGCTGGCGAATGGTAGGCCGCGCCCGGCGGCTGATGCAAGCCCGACCGTTCGAGGGTCGCTCTGGTTTTAATTGAATCGCCGAACGACCCCAGCCCTTTGCTTTGTCGTGCTTCTTATCGGACAACCGCTCACACCCCGGATCGCGTCGGGGCATGCTTTATCCGGAAGCACTCTGGCCGAGCCCGTGTCGGCCAGTCGACAGGCGCGCCGGCCACCGCTAACCTGCGATTGTCACAATCTGGAGCTGCCACCATGCCGCCGCCACGCCATATCTTCGATCCGCCTTTCAACATCGTGCGCGCCAGCCACGTCGTGCTCGGAGTCGCCGATCTCGCCCGCAGCCGTGCGTTCTATGCCGACACGCTCGGCCTCCACGTCGAGGATGCGACGACGGACACGCTGTATCTGCGCGGCGTCGAAGAGCGGCAGCATCATTCGCTCGTGCTGGAGAAATCGCCGTCGGTATCGGCGAAAGTGCTCGGCTTCAAGCTGGGGAGCGATGACGATCTCGAGCGCGCCGCGCGGCATTTCCTGGCCAATGGGTGCAAGCCGCAGTTCGTCGAGCGGGCTTATCAGGGCCGCACGTTGCGCGTGGTCGATCCGTTCGGCGTGCCGCTCGAATTCTATTTCAAGATGGAGAACCGCGAGCGCTTGCTGCAGCAATATGCGCACTACAAAGGCGTGCAACCGCAGCGGCTGGATCATTTCAATATCTTCGCGCCTGAACTGCAGCGGCAGATCGATTTCTACGCGGCGCTGGGTTTTCGGCTGACCGAGTATGCCGAGGAGGATGGCAAGGGTGGCCGCATCGCCGCCGCCTGGATGCATCGCAAGGGCAACGTGCACGACCTCGCCTTCACCAACGGTGATGGTCCGCGCCTGCACCATCTCGCCTATTGGGCCCCGACCGCGCTCAACATTATCCACCTGTGCGATGTGATGGCGTCGACCGGCTATCTGGCCAATATGGAGCGAGGGCCTGGCCGGCACGGCATTTCCAACGCATTTTTTCTATACGTCCGGTGCCCCGACGGTCATCGCACGGAAATTTACACGTCGGACTATCAAACGATGGATCCCGATCACGAACCGATCCGCTGGTCGCTGCGAGACCCGCGCCGACAGACGTTGTGGGGCCAGCCCGCACCCAAAAGCTGGTTTGACGAGGGATCGGCGGTTGAAGGGACAGTGGCCCGCGAGGCCCTGTTCAAGGCCGACGTGGTGGTGGCGCGTTAAGCAGTTGGGCCGCCACGACGACCGCGCTTCAGGACAAGATAAGATCCTGGACGTGGAGCGGACGCTGGACGAAACAATGTCAGCCCATGATGCCGAAGAAGTCGCCTAGTCCAGATACCACCAGCGCCGCAGTCAAGCCGCACACGAATGCAGCGGCGGGTAGTTTCCAGTCGTGCAGCCGGCGCGGTAATGTCAAACCGCCGCTGCGGCGTGGCCGCGCGCCGCTGCCGCCCGCGCTATTGTCGTTGGCCAGCCAGCCGTCGAACGACGTGATCTCACGCGCACCGAGGGCAGCGGTCTGGCTGTGTTTTGAGTGGCTGCGACGAAACTGGGACATGACGGACTGCTCGTGGTTCAGGACGCGATCGAAAAATAACCCGCCAAGCTTAGAGTTTCGTTAACAGCAGGCCGGCCGTGCCAGCCCCAGCTTGACGCCGGCTGGGCGGCTGGCCTACGCCACAGCATCAGCGAGCCGAGGCCAAATCATGACGCAGATCCAGCCATTGCCTGACATCGCCTACGCGGCCGACAACATCTTCGCCAAAATTCTGCGCGGCGAACTGCCGGCGCACAAGGTCTTTGAGGATCAGGCGACGCTGGCGTTGATGGACATCATGCCACGTGCGGACGGCCATTGCCTGGTGATCCCCAAAACCGCAGCCCGCAACATCTTCGATGCCTCGCCCGAGCAGTTGTTCGCATGCATGGCGACGGTGCAGCGACTGAGCCGGGCCGCCAAAGTGGCGTTTGCCGCCGACGGCATCACCATCCAGCAATTCAACGAGCGGGCTGGTGGGCAAGTCGTCTTCCATCTGCATTACCACGTGTTACCTCGCCACGCTGGGGTCAGCTTGAAGCCGCATACCGGCCAGATGGAGCAACCGGACATCCTGGCTGCAAACGCTGCCAAACTTCGCGCAGCGCTGGCATCAAATCCGTGACGCGCTGGTCGAGTGATCCGGAAGCGGCGGCGCTCGCATTGATCGCCGGTGCGCTTGACGGCGTGCCCCTGGGCGATCACGTGCTTCTGGCTGCCGGTCCTGCGGCTTTGGCGCTGCAACTTGCGACGCCGCAAAGGGACGTCGTGCGGTGGGGCCGTCGCACGAGCGTGGGCGCGATCGTTGCGGGCGATCCGCCATCCGGGCCTTTTTCCGCAGCTCTCTTGCGCCTGCCAAAGTCGCGCGAGGAACAACTGATGGTGTCGGAACAGTGTTTGTCGACGCTGACGCCGGATGGCCGCTTGATCGTCTATGGCGGCAACGACGAGGGGATCCGCTCGTTTCATAAAAACCTCAGTGCGCTCGGCGCGGTCGAAACGCTGGCCCCGCGCGGACACGGGCGTGTCCTGACGCTTGCGCGATCGGCCGTGACCGTGACGCCGAGGGGGGGGTATGCTGACTGGCGGCAGCAAAGCACCGACGCGCGCAGGTGGGTCAGCTACCCCGGGCTGTTTGCCGCCGGATCAGCCGATGCCGGAACCGAGCTGTTGCTGGCGCATTTGCCGCCGCTTAGCGAAGCTGTCCGGGTTCTCGACTATGGTGCTGGCCCGGGTGCGATCGCCGCAGCCATTCGCCGGGCTCGTCCCGATACCGATCTGACGCTGTTGGACAACGATGCGTTAGCGCTTATTGCCGCCGCCGAGAACGTCGCTGGCGCGCGCGGGGTGCTGGGCGACCGGCTGGCGGCGGTCATGGGGCAGCGCTTCGACTGGATCGTCTCCAACCCGCCGCTGCATGTCGGTTTCAAGGACGATACCACCGCGCTCGACCGCCTTATTGCCGAGGCTCCGGCACATCTGCTGCCGAACGGCCGGCTGCTGCTGGTGGTGCAACGGCGCATTGCTTTGGATCGCGCGCTCGGCACAGCGTTCGCGCGGGTGGAAACTCTTGCCGACGACGGTCGCTATCGCGTCTGGTGTGCCCGCACGGCGATGTGAGCCTGTCATACCAACAGCACTACTGTCCGGGAGAAACCCAGACGCCATGTATACGTGGATGTTTTTTGACGCTTTATGGCGTGCCCGGCTGGGCCCTTGCGGGTTCGTCATCCCGCAAACTGAAGCGCCCTTGGGGCGCGAAGGTTGTCCGGGAGCGTGACCAGCCTAATATTCGGAAACGTGGCAGCCACGGCCGTTTCTCACCGAGACAGGGAAAGATCCCGGACAAATTCTTCGCGCTCCCGCGCCAAGAATTTTCCGGGAAGACGGCGTGGATGAGACGAGGGCGAAATTTCCCGGACAGTCGTGCTGGCTGGTGACAGTCCTCTGGACGGTTGAACCGGACCCGTCGTTTCGCAGGTCTCAGCTGACGTTGGACACAGTGCAGGCGATGGCGGGCCAGGCGTTGGTGGCGATGGCCTCCGCCAGCGCATGGACGGTTAGTCCGGTCATTGGTTGCGATTGCCGCCGTGCGGCCTGCAGGTTCGCCGGATCGGCCACGCCCACCGAAATCTCGATGCGATCGGCGCGCGGTTCGATCAGCATCAGGCCGACGGGGACGCCGCGCGCCACAATCGACAAGGCACGGTCGGGCGCCCCTGATCCTTGCGCCGGGTGGCTTTCGGCTGGATGCAATTGCGCGCCCGCATCCGCAAAGGCTTGATTGACGAGCGCGATCGCCGCATCCACCAGGGCGGCGGCCGGCGAACCGAGCGCTGTGACGCGAGGTGGCGGTGGCGCAGGCAGGGTGTCGCCGCGCGCCGAGCGCGGTTCGATGGTCGTGGTCCGCACGGTGCGCGGGGCCGTGGCGATGGCTGCAACGACCGCAGGCGCTGTAACCGGAGGCGGCTGTGGGGCACCGTCGTTGCGGATGATGTTGGAATGCCGCCAGACCGCGTATTCGAAGACGCCTGCGAGTGACTCTGTCAACGTCTGCGCAAGCTGGTTCTCGGTCCGGCGCGACGGCGCGACGCTGTCGCGATTGACGTTGGCATGTTCGGCGTCATGGGAGCGGAAGCGGGCGGTCAAGCGCAGGTCCGAGCCGATTTCAAGCCGCAGCCAGCCGACGCTGGCATTGTCGATCAGCACTCGCCGATAACAGCCGAAGCCTTCGTTGTGCAGGCTCCACGTCGCTTCGCCGGGTGAGCCGACCGCCAGCGCCAGTGGCCCCATCGTCTGATTGACGCTGACGACCGCGCGGTTGATCTCGGGTGCGAGGCGCGGCCATTGTCGTTCGAGCGACGGCAGTCGACGCGCCGTTTGCGCCTGCCCGTCGGCAGCGTCCGGCGATGCCGATCCCTGGCCGTGGGCCGGATTTGTGGCACGCGCGGCCGTCGTGTCGACGGGCAGGCGCAAACGGCGTGCGGTCATTGCCGGAAGCAAGGCGATCAATGCACGCGCGCGTGGCCACGTCCGGGCTGCCACACCCGTGCTGACCGGTGTCGAGGTCGTCGCGCGTGCCGGCTCGTTGGTTCGCGCGCGGAAGATATCGCGCAGCAGCAGCGTCACGCCGAGCGCAATCAACCCCGCACTCGTGAACACGACAAGCCACCAAATCATAAGCGTTCCTGCACCCGCCTCGGCCGCCGTCGCACTCGACCGGACCACTCTCAATCAGCCCGGCAGCGTCGCGCGCGAACGCATCGGAAATGTGGCGCTGGCTGCGCCGCCCGCAAAAATGAGAAATTCCCGTTGATGAACGCCTAGCCTCCAACTGCTGCGGCAGCAACGAGTTTCACGGCCGTCTGTCCTCAGGCTGCAGCGGCGCGCAGATCCTCGAGCCCGAGCACGTCACACAGAATTTTCAGCGACAGCCGCTGATCGTAACGGCGTTCTGCCTTTTGCCGCGCCGCGCGTGCCATGCCGACCAGCAGATCGGGCCGCTTCAACAAAGTCGCTAAAATCGCAACCAGCGCCGGCGCATCGCCGGCAGGCGCGATCCAGCCGTTGACACCGACGTCGACGAAATCGCGATGGCAGGCGTCGTCGACAACCACGACCGGACGTCCAACCGCCAGCGCGCACGACAACAGCAGTGTCTGGCTCGCGTCGCCGCCGAGAACAACCACGACGTGCGCCGTCTCGACGTGGCGGCGTAGCGCCGCTTCGACTGGAAGGGCACTGGCGTGCATGTTGGCTAAGTGTTCGCGTTGGACACGGCCACCAATATTGTTCGACCCGGACGGCCCCGTTTCGGCGAGCCGGAATTGAATGCGCGTGCCGCGATCGTCGAAAGCTGTGGCGACGTCGGTGAATAGCTGCGCTTCGGCATGGTCGCCATCGCCGCTGTCCAGGGCGAAGAAGATCAGGCCGTCGTCAAGTGCGGGGAGCGGCATTGCGGTGACGACGGTGAGGTCACTGCAGGCGGCCGGCATTTGATGCAGCGGCACCCGCAAGCTCGCCAGCGGGCCGCATAGCAACCGTTGATCGTTGGGCGTCTTGGTGAAGACGCCGGCAGCCATGGCCAGCGCCGGCCGCCATGACGGGGTTTTGGCTGGCGCGCCGTTCGCCGGTGTGCCGTGCTCAAGCGGGGGCAGAAAAGGATAGAGGTCAGCCACCCCCGCGCTCGCCGCAGCCCGCGTTGCCAAAGCGAGGTGTTCGCCCATTTCGATGACGGCGGCGGTGGTGCGCCAATGGCGTAGCGTCTGGGTTAGCCGCCGCCGCGCCAGCAAGTTTGAGAACGGTTGCCCGGGCTTCGGCAGTATCAACGGCGCACTCTCTACCCCTATCGCGTGCAGCGCGGCACGGTCGGCTGCGGAAAGGTCTGGTGCCAGCGCCAGAATGTGGTGCCGGCGCAGGACGGCTTGCAGCAGCAAGGGGCGCCGCAAAAGCATCAGCACATCATGATCGTCGCAGATCCAGGCGAGGCGCGCGACGGCTGAATGCCCGGTGGCGGACTGAAACTTTGCGTTTTTAAGCGTCGGGCGGTGGGATGGCATGGGTGCTGGCACAATCGACGATAAGTTGAGGGCACACAAGCACGACAGACAGGACCTAAATGCGGGTGTTCGCCGCGTCCGTCAATCACTGAGGTGCGGTTTGGGTTCAGCTGTGGTGGGAATGGTAGCGGCGCCGGGACGACGCGTGCTTGCTGCAAAGATCGACCATTGCGTTCGCTGGAGTATACGCGTCGGGAGAGACCGAGCGCGGGGGCCCGGATCAATGCAGCGTCGGCGTGCCGAGGTGCCAATCGGCGGTCACGATCTCTGCAGTGTCGTCGACTGCGCCGCCCACATGATAGCCGTCGACGATCCCGCGCAGCAGTGCTTGCAAAGCCGCCGGTTCGCCGGTCGCCAAGGCTTGCCTCAGCTGTTCCAGGCGCGGCGTGAGGTCTTCGAGACTGAGATATGGCTCCTGGCTGCGCTGGATGCGGGGGTGACCGGTGCTGGATGTGTTGGCACCAATCAGCAATTCTTCGCGCAATTTTTCTCCCGGCCGCAACCCCACATATTGGATCTCGATGTCGCCGAACGGGTTTGATGCATTCTTGATCTCGCGGCCCATGAGCCGGATCATCGAGCGTGCGAGATCGTCGATTTTCACGGGTTCGCCCATGTCGAGCACGAACACCTCGCCGCCGGACGCCATGGCGCCTGCCTGGATCACCAACGTCGCCGCCTCCGGGATCGACATGAAGTAGCGGATCATCTGCGCATGCGTCACGGTCACCGGACCGCCGCGTTCGATCTGTTTGCGGAACAGCCGCACCACCGAGCCTGAACTGTCCAAGACATTGCCGAAGCGAACCATCGTAAAGATCGTCCGCTGGCCCGGTGTGTCGGCGTGCGCCTGCAATGCCATTTCGGCCAGCCGCTTGCTGGCCCCCATCAGGCTCGACGGCCGCACCGCCTTGTCGGTGGACACCAGCACGAATCGCTCCACGCCTTCGCGCTCGGCGATGTCGGCCACCGTCAACGTGCCGAACGTGTTGTTGCGGAAGCCGACCACCGGGTTTGCCTCGACGATCGGCACATGCTTGAAGGCGGCGGCGTGATAGATCGTTTCCACATGATTGGTCTTGATGGTTCGCGTCACCAGATCGGCGTCCAGTACGGAGCCCAGCACCGACACGATCAGCGGCCGATCGATAGCCGTGCCTGCGGCATTGACGAGCAGCCTGATCTCGCTGTCGATCTCATACAGCGCGTTCTCGGAAGCCTCAAACAGCACCAGTGCGCGCGGTCGCTGGCGCAAGATCTGGCGGACCAATTCCGCGCCGATCGAGCCGCCTGCGCCGGTCACCATAACGGTTTTAGCGCGGACCGCCCTCGCCAGCAAATCCGGATCGGGGGGAACGGGATCGCGTCCGAGCAGATCCTCAGCTTCCACCGGCCGCAGGTTTGAAACAGTGACCTGGCCCGAAGCGATATCTTCGAGCTGTGGCAACGTCCTTACCGTCACCTTCAAGTGCTCCAGATGATACAGCACTTCGGCTCGGTCTTGCCGCGTCGCATGCGGCAGCGCCAGCAACACTTCCCGCACCGATTGCCGCTCGATCACGGAGGCCAGCCTATCGGGCCGGAACACCTTGTAGCCGCCGACGAACTGCCCCCAAAGGTTAGCGTTCATGTCGACGAACCCGCGCGGCATGTATTGTCCCGAGCGCTCAAGAGCCGCGGCGAGTTGCAGGCCGACCGGGCCTGCCCCCCATATCAGCACCTTGATGCGCGACTGCTCGTCGGCGTGCACCGGCAAATCCTGCGCCTTCAGCACCCGCGCCGCAACGCGGCGGGCCAACAAGGTGCCGCACGATCCCAAGACCCAGTACGTCAGCAGTGCCGTGCCCGGCATTCGCTGCGGATCTGTCACGAGCATCAGCAGGGCCGCGACCAGTACCGACGCCAGCAGCGCCGCCGCAATGCGGCTGATGGCGTTGCCCTCGATATAGCGGGTCACCATGCGATAAAGGCCGAAAAAGCCGAATGCGCCGACACCGAGCGGCGGCACTGCAAGGGTCAGCAACGAAAGTCGCAAGGATCCGGGTCGATAGTCGACGCCATGGCGGAACGCGAAGGCAACCCACAAAGCGGCAAACAGAATCGTCAGGTCGCCAGCGATCAGCAGCACGCGCTTGTCGTGGCGTCCGAGACCGACGAGCTGCCGCAACACCCACGACCGCGCGGCATCGAGCCGATGTTCATGATCCCACCGCGTCACGCCGCTCGCTCTCCGAACACACGACTTCGTGGACGTGCCTTGCAATTTACCGCGCCGAAGCCGCCCCGCGTGGCGGCTCCTATCAGGTCAACCCGCACGGATCATGGCTTGACCGCCGCCGCGATCGTTGCGTCCTGCACCTTCATCGCTTCGAGGGTCGGCATCGAGACGATATTGTAGCCGCAATCGACGAAGTGCGTTTCCCCTGTCACCGCGCCGCCCAGATCGGACAGCAGATAAAGGGCGGAACCCGCGACGTCGTCGAGGTGCGGGGTGCGCCGCAATGGCGAATGCGCCATCTGGAAGTTGAAGATCACGCGCGCGTCGGAAACGCCGGCGCCCGACAGCGTCCGCATCGGTCCCGCTGACAGAGCGTTGACGCGAATGCCCTGCGGACCGAGGTCGGCGGCCAGGTAGCGCACACTGGCTTCCAACGCCGCCTTGGCCACGCCCATGACGTTGTAGGATGGCACCACGCGCGTCGCCCCGCCGTAGGTCAGCGTCAACATCGCGCCGCCATTCGGCATCAGCGCAGCCGCGCGCTTGGCGACTTCGGTGAATGAGAAGCACGAAATTACCATCGAGTTGATGAAGTTTTCGCGCGTGGTATCGGAATAGCGTCCGCTCAGTTCCTTCGGATCGGAATAGGCCAGCGCATGCACCACGAAATCGAGCCCGCCCCAGGTCTTGCCGATTTTGTCGAATACCGCATCCATGCTCGCCAGATCCTTGACGTCGCACGGCTCGATGATCTCGGCACCCAGGCTTTCGGCCAATGGGATCGCACGCCGGCCGAATGCGTCGCCCTGATAGGTGAACGCCATCTTGGCGCCCTGCCCCGCCAGCACCCGCGCGATCCCCCAAGCAATCGAGCGATTGTTCGCCACGCCCATGATCAAACCGCGCTTGCCCGCCATGATCGGTCCGGGAACTGCGATATCTCTGGTCGTCATGGCGTCGTTCTTTCTTCTTGCGGGCTGTCGGCGGGCTGCCGCTCACGCCGGGTTTAAGGCTGGCCGCGCAGGTGACCACGTCGTCCAAGCTAACAAAGCTGCTATCGCGGTGGTTTAGCTTCCAAGTTTTTTGAATATGAGCGTGGCGTTCGTGCCGCCGAATCCGAAACTGTTCGACATCACACACTGTAGGTACATGCCGATCTTGCGTGAGCGGCGCGACGGCA
>JANXYD010000249.1 GCA_025350265.1 Hyphomicrobiaceae bacterium
GGCCGTGCTGGCGCATATGCCGGGCATCGCCGAGGTGGCTTGCGCGGAGGTGCAGGTGCGCGCCGACGTGTCCGTGATCGCGGCATTCGTGGTGCCGGTGGTGGGCGCGACGGTCGACATCGGGCAGGTCCTTTCGGCCGCTCGCCAAAAACTCGCCGCCTACAAGGTGCCGCGCGAGATTGTCGTGGTTGCAGCACTGCCACGCACCGGCAACGGCAAACTCAAACGCAACGAATTGCCCGCGCTGTTTACGGCGATAAAACGCGTTGCAGATTGATACTATCTAATAACGCCGGCATGAGACGTCGCTATGCGGGCTTCGGCATTGCGTTGAGCCGTGCGGCCGGCGACAACATCAGAAATATGCACGAGAGAAAAAACAAGCTCGCCGACATCCATAGTGCGGCAGCGGTGCCGAAATTGGCGGCCAGCGCACCGGCCGCCAATGCTCCGAGCGGCCGCACGCCATAGATCGTAGTGCTGATGGTCGCACCGACACGACCGAGCAGCGCGTGCGGCGTCACGATCTGGCGAACGCTGGTCTGCAAGACCAGCCACGTCATGGGGCCAAACCCGAGCGCGAACAGCGCGACCGATGCAGGCCACGTCGAGCCGCGCCGCGCGCCTGCGATGAGCACCACAACAGCAACGCACGACATCGCCGGCCCGAAAACGAACATGAACTTCGTCGGCAGGCGCTTGATCATGGGCGCGGCGACGACCGATCCGAGCATGAGACCGAAGCCGTAAATCGACCAACTGCGGCCGATCTCGGTCACGGTCATGCCGAGTTCGTTGGCAGCATACGGGGCGAATACCGCCGTCAACGCAAAAAACGCCGAATTCCAAGCAACCGCGCACAACGCGATGGCACGCAAGATCGGCTCGCCGACAACGAACGCCGCCCCGTCGCGGATAGATGCTGAAAGCGAAAATTTCTGAGGTGCCGGACTGGCGTCGAACGCTGACATGCGCGCAGCAGCCAGCGCCACAGCGCCGCCGGCGAACGCCAGGCCGAAGCCGTATGCGCCTGCTCCATGCACAACCAATGCGGCGGCCAGCGCGGGTGCGGCGATGCAAGCGCAGGCCCGGCCGAACTCGAGGAAGGCATTGGCAGAAGCGAGCATGTGCGCTGCGACGGCACGCGGCACGAGCGCGAAAACGGACAACACCAGCATCACCACGCCAGCAGCCACCACGAAGGCTGCGAGCGCCAGCAACCACGACGAAACGAATGCCAGCAACAACGCCGTGCCGCCCACCGCCGATCCGCCCAGCATCAGCAGCGCGCCTGACGTCATGATCGACCGGCGCGAGATTGCATCGGCGTATGCGCCGACCGGCAATGACACGAGCAGCCACGCCGCCGCCTGCGCGGCAACGACCAGACTGACGGTTGGAGCATCGGCACCGGCCGCCACCAAAATAAGCGGCAGCAGGGCCAAGGTCATCTGATCGGCAAAATTGGCCGCGATCGACGCAATGGCAAGCTTGGGAAACTGATGCGATGGCATGGAGACCTCGGGTCAGGCGCTATGTCATGCCATCAAGCATGCCAACAGGGGGATAACGACCCGAAACTTGCGTCGCCGCGCTGGCTTCGCTTCAATGGACTTCTGCATCACCAGGAGAAATCGACATGACCAGCACTATGAAAATCCGGCGAGTCGTTACCGGTCATGACGCGTCTGGCAAGGCGATCGTGACCATCGACGATGTGATCGAGGGCCGCCCGGTCCTGGGTGGCGACGCGGCGTTCTCCGTCATGTGGGTGAGTGCCACCACGCCGGTCGATAACGACGATGCCACAGATCGCGCGCGGACGCCGATCGGCCTCGTGCAGACGGGCGGGAGTGTGCTGCGTATGGTCGATATACCCGCCGGCGTCCGCTCTCCGTTGCATCGGACACAGTCACTCGACTACGGCATCGTATTATCCGGCGAAATCGATCTTGAGTTGGATGACGGCCACATCACCCATCTCGATGCCGGTGATGTCGTGGTCCAGCGCGGCACCATTCATGCCTGGATCAACCGGGGCCGAAGTACAGCGCGCATGGCCTTCGTGCTGTTGGACGCCAAAGCAGTAACGAGCAACGGCGTGGCGCTGCCACCCGTCTCACACGATATCAAACCGTAAGCTTCAAGCGGCCTTCCTGGGCGCGCGGGCGATGTCGGCCAGCGCTGTGATGAAATCGCGCACGGCCTCAAGGCGCACGGCTTCCTTTTCCCATGCGCCGCGCATCAGCAGGCGCTGATCAGCCTGCAGCTTCACGCTTGCTCTGTGCTGGGTGATGTATCGCACCAAGCCTTCGGGATTGGCGAACGCGCCCTTGCGGAAGGCGATCGTCGCACCCTTCGGCCCGGCGTCGATCTTCTCGATGCCCGCCGTACGGCACAACGCCTTGATCTCCATCACGTCGAGCAACGCCGTCACTTCATCGGGCAGCGGACCGAAGCGATCGACCAGTTCGGCCGCGAACGTATCGATATCGGCACGGCGATCGAGCGTCGACAGGCGGCGATAAAGCCCAAGCCGCAGCTGCAGATCGCTGACGTACGTCTCGGGGATCAGCACGGCGGTGCCGAGCGCGATCTGCGGACTCCATTGCTCGTCGCTTTGCTTTTCGAGATCGCCACCCTTCAGCGACGCTACCGCATCTTCGAGCATCGACTGATAAAGCTCAAAGCCCACTTCACGAATATGGCCGGACTGCTCGTCGCCGAGCAGATTGCCCGCGCCGCGAATGTCGAGGTCGTGGCTGGCGAGCGAGAAACCCGCGCCCAGCGTGTCGAGCGATTGCAGCACCTTCAAGCGGCGGTCGGCACCCTGCGTCAGATGCTTGCCGGGAGGCGTGGTGAAATAAGCGTAGGCGCGCGCCTTCGATCGTCCGACGCGGCCGCGTAAGTGATACAACTGCGCCAGCCCGAACATGTCGGCACGATGCACGATCATTGTGTTGGCGTTGGGAATATCGAGGCCGGATTCGACGATCGCGGTCGAGACCAGCACATCGTACTTGCCCTCGTAGAACGCCATCATCACGTCCTCGAGTTCGGTCGGCGACAACTGGCCGTGGGCGCGGGCGAGCTTCAACTCGGGCGTATGCTCGGTGAGAAACTCGATGACATCGTCGAGATCGGACAGGCGCGGACAGACGTAGAACGATTGTCCGCCGCGATAACGCTCGCGCCGCAAGGCTTCGCGAATGATGATCGGGTCGAACGGCGAGATGTAGGTGCGCACGGCGAGGCGGTCGACCGGCGGCGTGGCGATCAGCGACAGCTCGCGCACGCCCGACAGCGCCAATTGCAAGGTGCGCGGGATCGGCGTTGCCGACAGCGTCAGCACGTGCACGTCGTCGCGCAGCTGCTTGAGGCGCTCCTTGTGCGAAACGCCGAAGTGTTGTTCCTCGTCGATGATCAGCAGGCCGAGGCGAGCGAAGTCGATCGACTTGCTGAGCAGCGCGTGCGTGCCGACGACGATGTCGAGCTGGCCGCTCTTCAGATCCGCCTTGGTCTCGGCCAGTTCCTTCGCCGAAACCATGCGCGAGGCCTGCGCGATACGCACCGGCAAGCCTTCGAAGCGCTGCGAAAAGGTGCGGAAATGCTGGCGCGCGAGCAACGTCGTGGGCACCACGACAGCCACCTGGAACCCACCGAGTGCCGCCACCATGGCGGCACGCAGCGCCACCTCGGTCTTGCCGAAGCCGACGTCGCCGCAAATAAGCCGGTCCATCGGCTTGCCGGAGTTGAGATCGGCCAGCACCGCCTCGATGCTGCTCGCCTGATCCTCGGTTTCCTCATACGGGAAGCGCGCGACGAACTCGTCGTAGCTGCCCATCGGCGGGGCAATCGCTGGTGCCTCGCGCAATTGCCTGAGTGCCGCCACCTTGATAAGTTCGGATGCGATCTCGCGCAACCGCTGCTTCAAACGTGCCTTGCGCCCCTGCCAGGATGCGCCGCCGAGTTTGTCGAGTTGGCTTTCGCTCTGTTCCGAGCCGAAGCGGGTCAGCAGTTCGATATTCTCGACCGGCAGATACAGTTTGTCGCCGCCGGCATATTCGAGTTCGAGGCAATCGTGCGGCGCACCCAGCGCGCTGATGGTTTTCAAGCCGGCGAAACGGCCGATGCCGTGATCGGTGTGGACGACGAGATCGCCCACCGACAAGCTGGTCGCCTCGGTGATGACGTCGGCTGCCTTGCGGGCCTTGCGGCGTGGCCGCACCAACCGGTCGCCCAACACGTCCTGCTCGGCGATGACGGCTAGATCGGGCGTTTCAAATCCGTGCTCAAGGCCAAGAACCGCAAGCGCCACAGCGTCTTTCGGCAGGGCATCGGCTTCCGGCAAGCTCTCGACACGCACCAGTTGGTTCGCCGCGATGCCGTGATCTTTCAGCAGTGCAAACAGTCGCTCGCGCGCGCCGGTGCTCCAGGCTGCGACGACGACGCGATGCTTGTCGCTCTGCAGCTTGCGGATATGGCCACGCACCGCGTCGAAAACGGAATGCCCTTCGACGCCACGATCGGCGGCAAAATTGCGTCCGGCGCGTCCGCCGAACGATGTGAGCGTGCGGCCACCGGCGACATCGCCCGTCTCGAACGGCGAAAATTGGCTGATCTTCTTGTCCTTGAGCGCTGCGGCCCACAGCTTCTCGGTAAGAAACATACGGTCCGGCGGTACGGGCTTGTAGGGATCGGCACCAAACGTGGAAATTTCGCGGGCGTCGACGCGGGCCTGATAATGATCAGCGATCTGGGCGTGGCGCTCGTCGATGGCCTGATCGGTCAGGTGATCGAAGCTGACCGGGGCGTCAGGCGCGTAATCGAACAAGGTTTCAAGCGTGTCGTGGAACAGCGGCAGCCAGTGCTCCTGCCCCGGATAGCGCTGGCCGGAGCTGATCGATTCATACAACGGATCATCGCCCGACGGCGGCCCGAACAACTCGACATAGTTCTGCCGGAAGCGCGCTTCCGCCTCCGCGCCGAAGCCGATTTCGCTCATCGGCATTAGCACCAGCTTAGGCACCGGTTTCAACGAGCGTTGCGTGTCGGTATCGAAGCTCTTTATGGATTCAAGCGTATCGCCGAAAAAGTCCAACCGCACCGGAGTCTGGCGGCCCGGCGGGAACAGGTCGACGATGCCGCCGCGCACGGCGTATTCGCCAGCTTCCATCACTGTGCCGGTGCGCTGGTAACCGGCCAGTGCCATGCGCTGCACGAGCCGGTTCATGTCGATGCGCTGGCCGGGCGCGAGCGGCCGCAGCGATTGCTTGACGAAGCTGCGCGGCGGCAGGCGCTGCAGAATGGCGTTGGCTGTCGTGAGCAGAATCGTCGGGTCTTTGCGCGTCGTCGTAATGGCGAGCCGCGACAACGTGGTGATGCGGCGGGCGATGATGTCGGCGTGCGGGCCGATGCGATCATACGGCACCGTGTCCCAGGCCGGGAATGCCATCGTCTTGACGGACGGCGTGAAAAACTGAATGCCGCTGGCCAGCGCCTCCAACCGCCGGTCATCTCGCGCGATGTGGATCAGGAGCGGCGCAGACGTGGAGCGCACGGTTTCCGCCAGCGCCATGCGACCGAGCACGAGGGCGTCGTGTCCCTCCGGCACGCCGGCGAGTTGGGCAAGTTTGGGGCCGGCGATGGTCATTTCTCAAGTCCTGTCATCGGTCGGTCGAGCGTGCCGTCGAGGCCGTGAAACGCGCGTACAGCGGACACCAGTTCCGCGAATTCCAGCCCGGTGATGCGCGCGGGATCGAGCAGCCAGGCGTTGAGTTCCGGGTCGGGCAGCACGAGAAACTGCTCAAAGCGCGTGAGGGCTGTGGCGTCCATGCCGGGAAGTTTCGCCGCGGCGAATTTGCCGAGCAGCCAGTCCATCTCCTTGGTGCCGCGATAGTTGGCGCGGTAAGCGGCGCGGCGGCGGCGTTGGTCAAGAGCGTCGGTCATCGTGGGGAAACTCGATCGAGGTGATAATCCGATGGGCGAACAGGATACGGGCGAAACAGCGATAGCCGAGCGAACGGCAGTGGCCCCCGCGACACATTTGCCGCGAGGTTCAAAGGCTCGGACGCTGGCTGCTCGCGACTGTGGATCAGATGAACCGGCAACGCGATTGTTTCTTGGGTGTGATATAGCCTCTCCCACATAAACGGCAAGGTGTCGTGCGGGGCACGCGCTTCACTCGCCCCTCACGGTCAGCGATCACAGTCAGCGTTCGTCATGCGTCCAACTGCTCTCAATCACCTGTTTGCGTCCGCGCAGAGCCTGACCGGCATCGGTCCGCGGGTGGATGTGCTGTTGAAGAAGGCGCTGCGGTTACCGCCGGGCGTGCTGGAGCCGCGCGTCATCGACTTGACGTGGCATACACCGACCGGCGTCATCGACCGGCGTGCCACGCCTACGCTTTCCAACGCGATCCCCGGCACCATCGTGACGCTGGAAGTGCGCGTACTGAAACATAAGCCGAGCCCGCGCGGCAACACCAAAGCGCCCTACAAGGTGACGACCGAGGATGAAACGGGGCGGCTGGAGCTGATCTTCTTTCATGCCGAGCACAGCTTCATCGCGCGGCAGTTGCCGGAGGGCGAGGTGCGTTTCGTGTCCGGCCGCATCGAGCGCTACAACGACCAGATGCAGATGACCCATCCGGACTATATCGTCGCACCCGACAAGCGCGACGACCTGCCGATGCTGGAGCCGATCTATCCGTTGACGGCGGGACTGTCGGGGAAAGTGTTGCAGAAGGCCTGCCGGCAAGCGGCCGACAAGGTGCCGGAGGTCGTGGAATGGCTCGATCCGGCGTGGCTCGCCGAACGTCAGTGGCCGGATTTGAAGACGGCGGTCGGGCGGCTGCACCGGCCCACGGACGCGGGCGATGTTTCCCCGGGATCATTGATCCGGCAGCGGCTGGCCTATGACGAATTGCTCGCGGGGCAATTGGCGTTGGGGCTGGTGCGCGCGGGCCAAAAAAACCAGCGCGGCCGGGCCGTCACCGGCAATGGCAAGCTGCGCGCGGCGTTGGCGAAGGCACTGCCGTGGCAGTTGACCGGCGCGCAGACCCGCGCGATGGCTGAGATCACCGCGGACATGGCGGCCCCGCACAAGATGCTGCGACTGCTGCAGGGCGACGTCGGCTCGGGCAAGACGGTGGTCGCGCTGATGGCCATGGCGATCGCGGTCGAAGCCGGCGCGCAGGCGGCATTGATGGCACCCACCGAAGTGCTGGCGCGGCAGCATCTGGAAACCATTGCGCCGTTAGCTGAGAAAGCCGGCTTGCGGCTGGCCGTGCTGACCGGCCGCGAAAAGGGCAAGGCGCGCGATCTGGTTCTCGCCCACCTCGCCTCGGGCGATATCGACATCCTGATCGGCACGCACGCGTTGTTCTCGCCGGACGTGGCGTTCAAGGACCTGGCGTTCGCAGTGATCGACGAGCAGCATCGATTCGGCGTTCACCAGCGCATGGCGTTGCAGGCCAAGGGCCGCGACGGCGGAGCGAATGTGCTGGTGATGACGGCGACGCCAATCCCGCGCACACTTCTGATGACGCACTACGGCGATCTCGACGTCTCCCGTCTCGACGAAAAGCCGGCCGGCCGCAAACCGGTCAAAACAACTGCGCCACCATTGGAGCGGTTGCACGACGTGGTGGAAGCCTTGAAGCGGGCAATCGCGAGCGGCGCGCAAATCTATTGGGTGTGCCCGCTGATCGAGAGTTCCGAAGTTTCGGAACTGGCGGCGGCGGAAGAACGCTGGGCGCATCTCAGGCAATTTTTTGGCGATGCTGTCGGCTTGATGCACGGGGCGATGGCACCGGCCGAGAAAGACCGGGTGATGGCCGATTTTTCGGCGAACCGCCTACAGATCCTCGTCTCGACGACGGTGATCGAGGTCGGCGTCAACGTGCCCAACGCATCGGTCATGGTGATCGAACACGCCGAGCGCTTCGGGCTTGCGCAGTTGCATCAGTTGCGCGGGCGCGTCGGGCGTGGCGAGCGGCAGAGCTATTGCATGCTGCTGCACAAGTTGCCGTTAGGCGAGACGGCGGCGGCACGGCTGAAGATGATGTGCGACACCGAGGACGGGTTCGTGATCGCCGAGAAGGATCTGGAGTTGCGCGGCGGCGGCGAGGTGATGGGCGCGCGGCAATCGGGGGCACCGGAGTTCCGCGTTGCGGATGTGCCTAATTTTGTTGAACTTCTTGCCGCCGCGCGCGACGACGCGACCCTGATCCTCAATCGCGACCCGGACTTGAAGAGCGACCGCGGCGAAGCGTTGCGGACGCTGCTATACCTGTTTGAATGCGACGAAGCTGTGCGGCTGTTCCGTGCTGCTTGAGCGGCGCTCGACCGGCACCGTATAGGTTGGGTCAAGCGTTTCAGCGCGACCCAACGCTGCGGTCGCAATCGTGGCTGTTGGGTCGCGCCAGAGCTTGACCCAACCTACGCCTTTTCAAATCTTGAACCTGACCCAAAAGCCGGCCGCATCGCTGGAGACGATCACTCGCGAATGATGTCGTTCCAGCGGGTGGTGGTGTGGCAGCTGGCGCAGTTCAAACGCCGGCCGCGATGGACGTCGTCCTTGCGGTGGCAGTTGACGCATTGACGCGGGCTCGCCGACGCAGCGATCGGTTCGCTCAGCGGCTTGGTGTGGCAATCGGCGCAGTCCAGCGCCTTGTGCCGGCCGGTCAGCGCAAAACCGGTTTCCACCTGGCTGTGGGCAAACTGTTTATTCTGCTGCCTCAGTTTGAGCGTCGCGATCTGGTCCGCGAGCGTGCGCGGTTTGACGGAGGCGGTCGCTGGCGGTGGGTCATCAAGCCGACGTTGCAATTCGGCGATCGCATCGGTGGCAGGAACGGCCGCCGGGTTGTTCGCGACGGGCGGCGGGATGGCCAGTGGCTGGGTCGGTGGGGTGCTCGTTTCCGACGGCTGCGGCAGGCTCATGCCGGATTGTTGGGCCGGGGACTGCGATGCGGGCCGGCGGGCCAGCGTCGGCGGTGCCTTCAACAGCGGTGGAGTGTCGGTGCCCGCGTCATCCGTCGTCGACAAGGTTTTGACGCGACGCGTACCCCAAGCCGTCACGCTATCGGGTGCGGCCTTCGCCGTTCGAGCGGTCGAAGCAGACCCGGGAACGGGCCGCGCGCCGGCAGGAGCCGGATCGATGGTATACGGCACCGCCTTCGGACCCGATCCGTCGCCGAGGTTCCAGACGGCTGAGACGTGCAGCACTGTGGCCACAACCATCAGCAGAAACGCGGGCATGTGAAACAGCCGCCAGCGTGCCCATACCTGTTCGCGCAAAGAGCGGCTGGCGGCGTGGCGCGCGATCCGCATGTAAGCACCGAAATGACGACCGACTGTGCCGCGCACCTGCCGCTGTTCGGCGTCGCTCATCGCCAGTTGACCGGCGCACGTGGAAATATGTCCGCCGATCGCGCGTGCCAGGGCGCTGCGCCGCCGCTCCATGCGCAGACGCGCACCGATACTTGCGAAAATGCCGCGCCGTGGTGTCAGTAGCGCCGCATCGAAGGAGGCGAGATCGGCGATGATTTTTTGCCGCGTCGGATGCGCGGCGTCGAGGCGCAGCAGAGCGATCCCGATCTCCTCCAGCTGCTCGCGTGCGGCCTGTTTGTTGGCATAAAAGGTCGCGCTGACGCTGGCATAAATGAACTGCCCGACGATGCCGCTCGCCACCACCGACAGCATGGTCCATAAGGCGACGTTGGCATCGGGTGCGCCGTGGCCGAAGTTGCAGTGATAAAGGATCAGTACCGGGCCGGCGATGCCGAACGCGATATGCAGGTGAAACCACGCAGCGACGCTGCCGAGCGCACGGCGTTGCGCCAGGGCCTTGCGCACGGGATAAAGCAACAACAACGCCATCATGGAAGCGCCGGCAACGCCGAACCAGAAGCGCAGGCCACCGCCAAAATGAATATCGCTCAGGCCGCGCCGCAACGTCTGCAGCCAGGCATCGGCGCGCGGCCAGCCAAGCACGGCATCCGGCCGGAGCCACAGCAAAAGCCCCGGCAGCAGAGTGATGGCTGCGAGCCAAAGATAGATGCGCACCGTGCCCGCGCGCATGCCGAAGCGCACGGCCGCCGGGCGCGCGGGGGCTACGCTGGCTGCATCAGCGGCGAGGTCTGGCGATACGGGGCCGGGCTTTGAGACGATCGCCAAGCGCAGTCATACTCCCATGCTTCAGCCGGCGACGTTTTACCAGCATAATTGATTCCGCCGGCGCACCCCCGCCTGCAGCTTGCCGCACGGCCCGTGCTATAGGTCCGATCGCCGTGCGATGCCACACTTCCCGCCCCGATCGTGCCGCATGTTTGCGGCAGAAATACTCCATGATGTCAGCCTTGCCCACCACCGGTTATCATTATGCCGACTATGCCTTGGCGCTGGTGGCGCTGTGGCTGGTGTTCGGCTGCGTCCGTATGTGGCGGGAACGCCGCGCCTCCGGTCGCCACGACCGCGCGATGGAAGGCGACGCCGAGCCACCGTCGCTGCACCCGGTCATCAATGCGGAAACCTGCGTCGGCTGCGGCGCGTGCACGCACGCCTGTCCGGAAGGCGATATTCTCGGCATGATCGGCGGCAAGGCGCGCTTGTTGGAACCGGCCGCCTGCATCGGCCACGGAGCCTGCAGGGCCGCGTGTCCGGTTGGTGCGATCGACCTCGTATTCGGCACAGCCAGGCGGGGCGTGGATATTCCGCTGGTGTCGCCCAATTTCGAATCGAACGTGCCGGGGCTCTATATCGCCGGCGAACTCGGCGGCATGGGCCTGGTTGCCAACGCGATCGAACAAGGCCGCCAAGCCATCGACGCCATCGCGCGCCGCGTCGCCGTCAAACAAGGGCTGGCCAAGCCCGGCGTGTACGATGTCGTGATCGTCGGCGGCGGCCCTGCCGGCATCAGCGCCAGTTTGGCTGCCAAGCAGAAGGGCCTGTCGTATCTGACACTGGAACAGGATCAACTCGGCGGAACCGTGGCGCATTATCCGCGCCGCAAGCTGGTGATGACGCGGTCGGCGCATTTGCCGCTGTACGGGCGCGTGCGGCTCAAGCGCGTGCGCAAGGAACGGCTGCTCGCGCTCTGGCGCGATGTGATCGACAAAACCGGCGTCGCCATCCAGCAGGGCGTGCGGGTGGAAGCCATCGTGCCCGAAGGCTTGGTGTTCGAGGTGACCACATCGGCCGGCGCGGCGAGTGCCAGGTCTATTCTGCTGGCGACCGGCAGACGCGGTTCGCCGCGAAAGCTCGGCGTGCCGGGTGAAGAGCTGGCCAAAGTCGTCTACCGCTTGGATACGCCGCAGCAATATCGCGGCCAGCATGTGCTGGTCGTCGGCGGCGGCGACACAGCGCTTGAAACGGCGACCGAACTGGCTGACCATTCCGTCAAAAGCCTGACGTTGTCATATCGCGGCAACGCTTTTTCGCGCGCGCGGCCGGCGATCCGACAGCGCTTCGAAGCCGCCTGTCACGCCAACGCGGTCAACGTTCTCTTCGACGCTCACGTCCGCGTGATCGAAGCCGAGCGCGTGCTGATCGAACGCGCCGACGGAATACGGGCGATACCGAACGACGCGGTTATCGTATGCGCGGGTGGGTTGCTGCCGACATTGATGCTCGAAGAGCTCGGCGTGAGCGTGGAACGCAAATTCGGCACGGCGTGAGCGGTTATGCGGAATATCGGATAATCCACGATGGGCGATTGCATCTTCTGTAAATTTATAAAGCGGGGGCTGCCCGGTTATATTATTCAGAGCAAAAAAGTGATCCGCCACCGGACGGAAGCTGCCTCCCGCGTCGGGGAGGGAGGTGTGTGGCGGTGCGGAAAGCAACCACCATCCGGTGACGGAACCTAGAACCAGCCACGCACGAGCGGGGCCGGAATTTAATCGGGGACGATGGCGAAGCGGGGATCCGCCATCGTCCCTTTCGGATGTGCACCCAGCGGCGCGCTCCCGAATCATGCGGAATTCGAACGGCCGGATATTTCCGGATGCAAGCGTTCGAACTCAAATCCACGTTTGTACACTTCGCCGAATCAACTTGGTCACGCAGCGAGCGTGCCGGGATCACCGGTTTTTTGCAGGCCTCGTTCGACAGAGAAACTGGATTTTTGTCTTTGTCGTGAATGCCTTGCCGTTTCGATGATTGTATTAACGGCTCAGATCGTGACGACTTTTCGGCGCTGATGCGGTTTTTTGACGAAATCTTTCATCACATCGACGGCAACATCGAGCAATGTATTTGAATAGATATTCCAATATCGCAGACTGCACCGCGCGAAACGCACGAGGTCGTGCGTGCGCGCGGCGTTTGATCGAGCGCTGACGATCGCTCAGTTGAAGTGGAATGAAATGCCGCCCCGCACCACGTTGCTGTCCTGCTTGACGCCGCTGGTGCCGGAATTCCAGTTCACGCCCGAGCCCTGATAACTGTAGTGCAGCGCCTCCACACGGGTCGACAGCTGCGGTGCCAACTTAAATTCGATGCCGCCGCCATAGACGTATCCGAGCCGCGTCTCGCTCAACGACGCCGCGAGCGGCTGCGACGTGACGGCAACACTGCGCTGGGCAACAGCGATGCCGCCGGTGCCATAGATCAGCGCCTGTCCGAACGCCACGCCGCCGCGACCACGTACGGTCGATGCCCAGGCGTCGCGCATCGTCAAGGTGGCACCAGGCACCGAACTGGTTGCCGTCTGCGAGCCCAGCATCAGATCACCTTCGACGCCGACGACCAGCGACTTCCATTGCAAATTGTAGCCAAGCTGACCGCCACGTTGCAGGCCGCCGGCGCGCATCGCCGGGGCATTCCAGCCGTCGATGGCGGCCACCGAATAACGATACCCCGCCTGGGCTCCGAGATAGAGCCCGTTCCAGATCGCCGGCGGCACGATCGGCTTGGGCGCTGCATAATCAGGGCGTTGCGGGATGTCGTACCTGGGCGCTGGACGCGCCGTATAAACACCGGCGCGCGAGGACCCGTCGAATGGGCGGGTCGGACCTTGCAAGTAGGGCTGCGCGTAGGGACCGCTGCCCGTGCTATAGGCTTGGGCGATCGCGGCGCCCGCCGGAAGCAATGCCGAGAGGCTGACCATCGCCGACATCGTATAGATCGGCACGCGCCGTGCCCGCATCCGCGAAACTCTGCAACTCATGATGACTCCAACGCATACAACCACACATTGGCACCGGACCCAGTCCCGTGCCTTGCGTTGTAAATAACCGCTGAAATGTTACCGTTTCGTTAATCTTGACGAAACGTTACCAAACTACCTGCACACTCAAAAAAGGCATCAGCACATGACCACTTGTCTCATCACCGGGGCCAATCGCGGCATCGGCCTGGAACTGGCGCGGCATTACGCAAAAAACGGCGCGACCGTGCTCGCCACCGCGCGCGATCCGGAGGCAGCGGCAGACCTCGCGGAGTTGAAGAAACTGCACCCGAGCCTGGAAATTTTTGCGCTCGACGTCGCCGACAAAGCCAGCATCGATCGACTGGCCGCAACACTCGCGGGCCGGCCCATCCACCGCCTCGTCGTCAATGCGGGCGTCATGGGCGCGCGCGGAGGCATTGCGGATGCCGCCAACACGGCCAAACTCTGGGCGGACGTGCTGGCCGTCAACGTCACTGGCGTTTACTTCACGGTCGGCGCGTTCGCGGCCAATGTCGCCGCTGCCGGGGAAGGCCGGATTGCGATCATTTCCTCGCGCATGGCCTCATCAAACGCTGCCGCGGGCTCAAGCTATCTCTACCGTGCCTCCAAAGCCGCCGCAGCCAATCTCGGCGTCAATTTCGCCGTGGAATTGAAGGGCAAAGGCATTGCCGTCGGCGTCTATCATCCCGGCTGGGTCAAGACCGACATGGGCGGCGCGGGTGCCGACATCGCGCCGGCGGTGAGCGCGCAAGGGCTCGCACAGCGCATCGAGCATCTGAGCCTCGCCACGACCGGGGTATTCGAAGATTTCGCCGGCGCGGCCATCGCCTACTAAGGTAATACCTAGTTATCCCCGCCCCTCGGATTGGCTGTATAATCGGCTGTCTGACCGCCACCAGGACCGCCACCGATGACGACGAACACTTTGACCATTCTGATCGGCTTGCTGCTAGCGCTGGCAGTGGTGGTGCGCCAAATCGTCCGCCAGGTGCAGGGCGGCCCGGTGGCAGCGACATCGGATCCGGTGGGCGGGACGGCCGAACCACGCGCCACCGACCGCCGGACACCTGTGCCATCGGCCGCACCACACGGCTCCACGGTGCGCAGCGCTTCATTGCCCGCCACGACAGCACTCTCCTCGTGGGGTTACCAGCTGCAAAACCTCGACATCGACAACGCCGCCCGCTCGCCGTTCGATGTCCTGGTGATCGACCCCTCGCTGGATGGTTCGGACGCCACCGCGCTAACGCCGGCCCAACTCGAGCAGCTGAAACGCAAGGCCGATGGCAGCCGCCGCCTGGTGCTGGCGTATCTGTCCA
>JANXYD010000261.1 GCA_025350265.1 Hyphomicrobiaceae bacterium
ATTATACGCATAAACAAAGGCTTTCCGCCACTAGGTACCCACCTAGGGCCGCCGCGCCTTCCTTCTCCCCACCGCCTTCGATGGGGAGAGGGTGCCCGTCATCGCGGAGTCATTCTGCGCATGGACGGGCGGATGAGGGGCGGCCGCAATCGCGTCGTGCCGGAGGCGCTTCCATCCCGACGCAGTCCCCCATGCTCCATTCTTTTTTTGACAAGAGCAGGTGGTCCGGAGGAACGCGTTCCTCCGGCGGGGTACGGGGCTGGCCCCGTTTCGCGCAGCAGCGCGAAATCAGCCGCACCCCAACCAAGCCCGACGCAAACAGCGGACCGCACGCCCATCACTCCGCCGCCTCCCGCTTGCCACCCCGCGCACGTCCCCCCACCGCCTTCGCTGTCCCAACCTTCCCCGCCACAGCCCCCCGGCGCGCCAGCAACGCCTTCAAATAATGCCCCGTGTAGCTCGCTTTGCACGCAGCCACGTCTTCCGGCGTGCCGACGGCCACCACTTGTCCGCCGGCGTCGCCGCCCTCCGGCCCGAGATCGATCACCCAGTCGGCCGTCTTGATGACTTCCAGGTTGTGCTCGATGACCACCACGGTATTACCGGCGTCGGCTAGTTCGTGCAGCACCTCCAGCAACTTCGCCACGTCGTGGAAATGCAGCCCCGTCGTCGGCTCGTCGAGAATGTACAGCGTGCGTCCCGTCGCCCGCCGCGACAGTTCCTTCGACAGCTTGATGCGCTGCGCTTCGCCGCCCGACAGCGTCGTCGCCTGCTGCCCGATCTTGATGTAGCCGAGCCCGACGCGATGCAGCGTTTCGAGCTTGTCGCGGATCGACGGCACGGCCGAGAAAAAGCCGACGCCCTCCTCCACAGTCATGTCCAGCACGTCGGCGATCGACTTGTTGCGAAACAGGATGTCGAGCGTTTCGCGGTTGTAGCGTTTGCCCTTGCACTGATCGCACGTAACGTACACGTCGGGCAAAAAGTGCATCTCGATCTTGATGACTCCGTCGCCCTGGCAGGCTTCGCAGCGCCCGCCCTTGACGTTGAACGAGAAGCGGCCGGGACCATAGCCGCGCTGCTTGGCTTCCGGCAAGCCCGCGAACCAGTCGCGGATGGGCGTGAATGCGCCGGTATACGTGGCCGGGTTCGAGCGCGGTGTGCGGCCGATCGGCGACTGGTCGATATCGATGACTTTATCGAGGAATTCGAGGCCTTCGAGCTTGTCGAACGCGCCCGGCGTTTCGCGCGCGCCGTTGAGTTTGCGGGCGGTGGCCTTGAATACGGTGTCGATCAGGAACGTCGATTTGCCGCCGCCCGATACACCGGTGACGCAGGTCAACAATCCCAGCGGAATTTCCGCCGTCACGTTCTTGAGATTGTTCGAGCGCGCGCCGGTAACTTTCAGCACTCGCCCTTTTTCGGCCTGTCGCCGGCTCTTCGGCACCAGCACCTGCCGCACGCCTGTCAAATATTGCCCGGTCAACGACTTGGGGTCATGCATGACGTGATCGGGTGTGCCTTGCGACACGATATGGCCGCCGTGCACGCCGGCGCCGGGACCGATGTCGACGACGTAATCAGCCTGCAAAATCGCGTCTTCGTCGTGCTCGACCACCAGCACCGTATTGCCCAGGTCACGCAGATGCCTCAGCGTCACCAGCAGTCGCGCGTTGTCGCGCTGATGCAGCCCGATCGATGGTTCGTCGAGCACGTACAGCACCCCCGTCAGCCCCGAGCCGATCTGCGACGCCAGCCGGATGCGCTGGCTTTCGCCTCCCGACAGTGTGCCCGAGCCGCGCGACAGCGTCAGATAATCGAGCCCGACGTCGTTGAGAAACTGCAGCCGTTCGCAAATTTCTTTCAGGATACGTTGGGCGATTTCGAGTTGCTTGGCCGTCAGCTTTTCCGGCAATTCACCGAACCACACGTTGGCCGCCTTGATCGACAGATCGCCGACTTCGCCGATGTGCTTGGATGCAATCTTGACCGCCAGCGCCTGCGGTTTTAGCCGATAGCCGTTGCATGCTTCGCACGGGTGCGCGCCCTGATACCGCGACAGTTCCTCGCGCACCCATTCAGAATCAGATTCACGCCAGCGCCGCTCGATGTTGCCGATGACGCCCTCGAACGGCTTGGTGGTCTTGTACGTGCGCAGGCCGTCTTCGTAGGTGAATGTGATGTCCTCGTCACCGGAGCCGTTGAGGATCACGTATTGCACTTTGGCCGGCAGTTGCTCGAACGGCGTCGTCATCGATGCTTTGTAATGCTGGCAGATCGCGCGCAGTGTCTGCTCATAATACGGCGACGTGTTGCCGGTTTTCGCCCACGGCCAGATCGCACCCTGCTTCAATGACAGCGCGCGATCGGGCACCACCAGATCGGCCTCGAACTGCATCTCGATGCCGAGCCCGTCGCACTTCGGGCACGCCCCCGCCGGTGCATTGAACGAGAACAGCCGCGGCTCGATTTCCTCGATCGTGAAGCCGGAAATGGGGCAGGCGAAGCGCTCTGAGAAAATGATGCGCTCGTGCGTTTCGTTCTTGTTCTTAAGGATTTCCTTGGTTTCCCGGCGGGCATCCCCCCCACCCTGTCCCTCCCCCGCGCCGAGTCGGCGACTCGCCTCCGGCGAGGTGGGGGAGGGGACGCTACCTTGTTCGTCGGAGTCATCGGCATCGAAGGCATCGCTTTTCGTTTCTGTGGCCTTCGCCTTCAGCGCCTTTGCTCGCCCCGAGCCCCGCACGGATTCCCTCCCTCCTTGCGGGGGAGGGTTAGGGTGGGGGAGCTGGTGAGAGTGGGGGAGGACTGCCTTCAGCGGCTTGTCTGCAAACTCCGCAATCGCCAGGCCATCAGCCAGCTTCAGCGCGGTTTCCAAACTGTCGGCCAATCGCGAGGCGAGGTCGCCCTTCACAACCAGCCGGTCCACCACCACATCGATGTCGTGCTTGTATTTCTTGTCGAGTTTCGGCGCGTCGGAAATCTCGACGATCTCGCCATTGATCTTGACGCGGGTGAAACCCTTCTTCTGCCACTCCGCCAGCTCTTTACGATATTCGCCCTTCCGGCCGCGCACCACCGGCGCAAGCAGATACAGCCGCGTCCCATCCGGCAGCGCCAGGATGCGATCGACCATCTGCGTGATCGTCTGCGCTTCGATCGGCAGCCCCGTGGCGGGCGAGTACGGAACCCCCACGCGCGCGAACAGCAGCCGCAGGTAATCGTAAATTTCCGTCACCGTTCCGACCGTCGAGCGCGGATTGCGGCTGGTGGTTTTCTGCTCGATGGAAATTGCCGGCGACAGCCCGTCGATGTGATCGACGTCGGGCTTCTGCATCATCTCGAGAAACTGGCGTGCGTACGCCGACAAGCTTTCGACGTAGCGGCGCTGGCCTTCCGCATAGATCGTATCGAACGCCAGCGACGATTTGCCGGAGCCCGACAAGCCGGTGAATACCACCAGCGCGTCGCGCGGTATTTCGAGGTCGACGTTTTTGAGGTTGTGCTCGCGCGCGCCCCTGACGTGAATTGTTTTGCGATCGGCAGCCCGGATCGGCAGTGACGCGGCGACAGAATTTTTCGGAGATTTGGTCATGGCCGGATGTGGTAGCCGAACCTGCCGCCATGGGCAATGCAACTCTATCCGCCAAGCGATCGTGTCTCAGGGGGGTGCTGCCGTCCCCGCAATCGCGGCCTGAGCTGTAGGGCGCAATAGCCCACTCCTGGGCGTATCGCACCGCCACGAACTGCATTGGCGTAATACGGCCGTTTTGACCTATTGCGCCCTACAACCGATGCTGCCGCCCGCATCCGTCACACCTGCAGCACGGCCTTCGGCGATTGGCCGATTTCCGCAAAGATGGCTTCGGCTTCCTTGATGGCGTGGTTGGCCTTCGGCACGCCGCAATAGATGGCTGCCTGCAGGATTACTTCCTTGATGTCGTCGCGCGTCAGGCCATTGTTGAACGCGGCGCGGACGTGCAGCCGGTATTCGTCCCAGGTGCCGAGCGCGATCATCGTCGCCAACACCATGCACGAGCGCGTCTTGCGGTCGAGGCCGGGCCGCGTCC
>JANXYD010000277.1 GCA_025350265.1 Hyphomicrobiaceae bacterium
GATCCAACCAGATTCGAACCACCTCTGGCTGGTAACCGCGCCGGAAGGCGCGGGTTGAACTCTTCGCCGTAACGCAGCAGGGGTAACCGCGCCGGAAGGCGCGGGTTGAACTCTTCGCCGTAACGCAGCAGGGGTAACCGCGCCGGGGATATTGGTTAATCCAAACGCCGCCACGGAATCGATTGCAGGCGGCCATTCGTGATTTTGTGCAGGGTGATGGCCAACGCATTGGTAAACGCCGGCCTACACCCCTCCACAGGCCGCTGAGACGCATTCTGCAAGCCTTGACTTGCCCTGGCGACTTTCAGCGTCGGCTGATCTCAATCCGCAGCTTTGCCGGCGACGCCGTTGCGTTTAAACCCTGGATAGAGCTTGAAGCTGAGCTTCGAGCACAGAAACGACGCGGCGGGATCAACCAGCACGCCGCCAGCCTGCAGCGCCTGCCGGCCAAGTAGCATGCGATAATGCATATCAGCCCGATCCGAGAGCGAGATTTCGATCGGCCAGGCGCGCCCGTCGACGGCGATGTTAGCGTTGATGATGATGCGCTCCTCGGGAATGCCGTTTGAACTGGTGATCTGGCGCCGGTCCACGATTGGGGCACTGCAGACGACTTCAAGGTCCGGGCGACGCGGCGCCGGGTGAATGACGAAGCGCACGTGCGGTTGCAAAAGCGGCCCATAAGGTTCGATCGCTTCAGCGTGCAGCGCACTGGTCTTGGCACCGGTGTCGATCTTGGCCTTGATCGCGGGGAGGGCGAGCCCGGGGAGCGCGATCCATTCCTCCCACCCCACAATCATGCGTTCATGCGTCTGTGCCGGCCCTGCATGGCCACCCTTGCCGTCTTGAGCTTGAATGATCACGCGGCGCCGTTGGTTTTGAGGCAGTCCTGCAGGCGTTGCCAACCGTCCTTGGCGTCGGCCTCGTGATACGATGGCCGATGGTCGGCGAACAACGCCTGCGGGCTGCCCAGATAAACCTTGATCAGATCAGCGGAGCCTCCGAGGCGGACGCATTGGCTCATGTCGTCTCCACACGTA
Organism: Hyphomicrobiaceae bacterium; assembly: GCA_025350265.1. Taxonomy (GTDB): domain Bacteria; phylum Pseudomonadota; class Alphaproteobacteria; order Rhizobiales; family Hyphomicrobiaceae; genus JABFRJ01. The sequence goes on from JANXYD010000277.1 coordinate 1,041, forward strand.
ACGGTACTGGCACTAAACCCGGCGTCGGGCTGAAAGTATCCGGATCGGAGGAGCATACCGCCTGCAGCATTAGTGTTCCAGGGCTAACGACGGCGGTTGAGAAACCGTGCCGACCTTAGAACTGACGGTGACGCACACGCGCCGGTCCGTTCCAGCTTTTCGCCGACGGCCGCGTTAATCGACATTGATGTCTGGCGCGCGGCATGGTCTGATGTACGGCAAGGGTGATGACGCGAGCGCGTCGCACTTCGCCGGCCTTGGGGGCATTGTCGGCAATGAACGACTGCTATCGTTGCACACATGAAGTTTTTCCGGCGCGTCATCATTATTTGGCGGCGCGGACATACTGGCGAACGCAGCGTGTGACAGCGTCCGGTAGCAGACGGCTCAGTAGGGACTGAGAGTGACGATGAAACATGGCTTGGTCATGCGCCGGCTGGCAACTGCGGTGTTGGTCTCGTTCGCGGGCCTCCTGCTGATGGCCGCGGCGCAAATCCTGTTCGGCGTGGAAATCGACGATGCCGTGCGGCGCGGCGCGCGTATGCTCGCGTTTGAAACGGAAACATTCGAGATCACGCATCCGATCCGGCTGTCCGCGACACCAGACTTGCTGATCACGTCCGGGCGCATCGTGTTCGCACGTACCGTCAATGGCTCGCAACGCGCCATCGAGCTGCAGTCGCCTGTGGTCGAAATAACCGTCGCAGGCCTGCCGCCCCAGGTTGAACCCGCGCCGCTGGATGCAGCGAGCGCCGAGGGTGGCGCTTTGCTGCGAGCGCTGGCGCCCTTGGCCAACACGCCGGCCTTGGCCGACCTGGAACAGATCAAGCTGCGGCAGGGCACGCTGCTGTTCAAGTGGGGCGACGGCGTGCACACGCTGTCGATCGACAAGGTCGACGCCGAAATCTCAAAGAAGCGCCGGGGCGCGGGTTATACGGCGGCGGGACAGTTCGATTATTTGGGCCAGCGGGTGACCTTCGACGCCGGCAGCTTGGCGGCCGTCGAGCGTGCCAATGCAGGCTATCGCGAGCCGGTGGCCGCATGGCCCGTACGACTGGAATTGAAGGCCACCGCACTCGAGGCGCACATTGCCGGCGCGCTGGAGGTCGGCAACGGCTGGCAACTCGATGCTGAAACGGTGATCACCGCGACCGATGCCAACGCGCTGGCGACGTGGCTAGGGCACGGTTGGCGGCCCCTCGATGCCAACGGGGCGATTATGATCAAAGGCCCGGCACGATGGCGCAACGGCGTCATCGCGTTCGGCAAGTCGGCCATATCACTGGGTGACCAAAGCGGCGTCGGGGCCATTTCGCTCGGGTATCGCGGCGCGCGGCCGATCATCGAGGCGAGCGCGGCGTTCGCAGCGCTCGATGTCGCGCGATGGCTCACCACGCGGCAGGGGCGCGGAGCGGGTGATGCAGCGGTGCCGCTGTGGCGATCGTTGCCGACGACGTATCCGGCCACACGCAGTCTGGACATCGACCTGCGGCTGTCGGTGGGCACGCTCCAGTGGCAGGGCACGCCGGTCGGCCGTGGGGCGTTTGGCGTCTCGGCGCGGCATGGTATCGTGCACGGGGATTTTGCGGAGCTGGACCTGGGCGGCTACTCAGGCAATCTGCAGGTGGCGATCGACGAAACCACTGCAAACGCGCCGGTTACTGTGCGTGGCCGGTTCGTGGCGACAGATCTGTCACGGCTGACCGAAGAGATGTTCGGGGCCGGGCTGTTGAGCGGCAAGGGCGCGAGCCAATTTGAACTCTCCGGACGCGGCGATACGTTGGGACAGGTGGTCGATAGCGGCAGCGGCCGCGGCAGTCTTGATGCGCGTGACGGCACCATCAATCTGGATCTGGCGGCGATGCAACGGCTGGCGGCGCAGCCGTCGGGCCGCGACAAACCCAGCGGTTGGAGCAGCATCTCGGCACCATGGACCTACCAGAGTCTGGGCATGAAATTTCAGCTGCACGAGGGCACGCTGATCGTCGACCAGGCAGAATTGAACAGCAACGGCCTCGCCGCCTCCGCCGTGGGACGGGTCGGTATCACCTCAAAGAGCCTGGACCTGGCGTTTCGGTTCGGGCCGTGGGCGGGCACGGAGCCGGGTGGACGCGGCGCGATGAACAAAACCGGCTTTGCCACTGCGCCTGCACGCGCCGGCAGTTTCGGCGATGTGCTGACCGTGCACGGACCCTGGACCTCGCCGTCCCTGTCGGTAACAAACCTTAACGCGCTGCCCTGACCGTCGCGGTCACCCCTGCCGCGTGACGGCGATACGGTAAACCCGCGTTCTCCGGTGCGCGCCGAGAATTCCCCCCAGCGTGCGGCATTCGCTTGACGCGGGCGCGGGAAGTCGGCACACACAGTCGTCCGCCGTTCGCATGCGGGGCGTAGCTCAGCCTGGTAGAGCATCTGCTTTGGGAGCAGAGGGTCGCGAGTTCGAATCCCGCCGCCCCGACCATGCGACAGTCACCCTCGGCCCAAACCGGCGGGGTCGGAACTCAGCCGACACGCGCCGCGGCTCGGGTGGGCGGGGTCGAGCGTGCATCGGTTCGTTTTAGAGCTTTGGCGAACCTGCCCCTACCGACGAGCCGCCATGCCCTTGCCGCGCCTTTCCGTCTTCATGGCGTCCTACAACGGGGCGGCCTACGTGGAAGCGTCGGTGGTATCGCTCCTCACTCAATCGTTCCGGGATTTCGAGCTGGTGATTGCCGATGACGGCAGCGACCAGCCGACACTGGACATCCTGCAGCGGCTGGCGGCGAGCGACGAGCGTGTGCGCGTGCTTCCGGGCACCCATCTCGGCCAGATCGGGACGCTGAACCGTGCGCTTGCCGCATGCCGGGGCGCGCTGGTGGCGCGGCTCGATCATGACGACCTCGCGCTGCCTTCGCGGCTGGCCAAGCAGGTGGCCTACCTCGATACGCATCCCGCTTGTGTCATGGTGGGGACGCGAACCTGCTTCATCGATCCGGCGGGCCGCGATCTGGGCGGCGCGGACGCAATACGGAAAATGCGAAACTTGCCTTATGCGCCGATGGCATTTCCGCCGCGCGTGCCGTTCGTGCACGGCTCGACGCCGATGATGCGGGCGGATGTGTTTCGCGCGGCGGGCGCGTTCCGGCCCGAGTTCACTGCAGCTGAAGACCGTGACATCAGTTGGCGGATGGCGGCGCAAGGAATTGTGGCACGGCTAGGCGAACCACTGGTGGCGCATCGGCTGCACGAAACCAACTTGAGCAAGACAGGCCGGCGCACGCAGGTGCTGTCACACTTTTTCGCTGACCTTTCGGCAATCGCTTTGGCGCTTGGCCTGGACGATGCTGTCGCGCGCTCAGCCATCGTACCTGGTGGCGACTTCCGGCCGGCCCTCGAGGCGTACCGCACAGTGTTGGGAGCGCGCTATCCGGTCGACACGTATTGGCAGTTCCACTTGGCGCGCGAAGGGGCGTGGACACTGGCTGGGTTCGACGACAGCACGGCGTTTCTCAACGCTGTCGGGCGATCCCTCGCCGGCAATCCGCTTGATGTGCGTCGATGGCGCACCTGGTTCAAGGCCCGCAAGGCCGTGCGGCGGTCAGAACATGCCGCGTGAGGCTTGCGGCCGCTGATGATTACTGGCATTCGGAATGACATGATCTCGGATGCCGTGCCGCCCTGTTGGAACCAAAGAAGAGAGCCATGCCCGCACATATCTTCAAGCCCGCCAAATCGGCGATGCAATCGGGAACCGCTGGAACCGATGAGTGGGTGTTGGACCATCAGCCGGCTTCGCCGCTGGAGATTGATCCGCTGATGGGCTGGACCAGCACGCGGGATATGAGCGCGCAGGTGTCGCTGACGTTTGCGAGCAAGGACGACGCGATCGCCTACGCCGAGCGCAACGGCATCGCATATGTGCTGTCCGAATCGCAGGTCCGCAAGCCCGTGCGCAAATCCTACAGCGACAATTTCAAGTTCGGCCGCATCGGCAGCTGGACACACTAAGGTAGCACTCAGCTTTGGCTCTGGCGTGGCGGTTTACCTGCGGCCATGATATAGCGATGCCATGCTTTACGGCCCCGTAGCTCAGTTGGATAGAGCAGCCGCCTTCTAAGCGGCAGGTCGCAGGTTCGAATCCTGCCGGGGTCGCCATTACATTTAAAACACGCCGCACATACTGCAGTTGGCGATGAGCCGAGAGTGACGGCGGAACGCTGTTATAGTTTGTCTACCCGAACAAGCCGCGCGCAATGACGTAGACGCCGACGACAGCAACGATCCCGGCGAAGATCTGCGACAACAGCTGTTTTTGCGGCGCAAGACGGGTCGATACTTGACCACCGAACAGGCTGCCAGCAAGTCCGCCGGTCACAAACATTAAAACCAGCCACCAATCCACGAGCCCAGATGCGGCGTAAGTGGCTGCCGTAGTCAGGCCGAAAGCCGTCACCGACACCAACGACGATCCAATGGCCGCCAACATCGGAAGGTCGGCCGCGGCAATGAGCCCAGGCACGACCAAAAAGCCGCCGCCGATGCCGAAAAAGCCGGACAGTAACCCAGTCGCAAAACCGTATCCGGCGAGCCGTGGCGCAAGCACGGCGGCAGTGCTAGTGGAAAGCGGCACATAGCGGGGTCCGCTTTGCGCACGATTTCTGATCATCGATGCGGCGACGATGATCATCAAGCCCCCAAACAGAAATAGCAGTCTGCGCCCGTCAAACTGTTTCCCCAGCGTAGCTCCGATCGCAGCACCGCCGATGCCGGTGGTGGCGTAGAGAAGCGCACACGGCCAGCGCACATTGCCGAGCCGCACGTGCCCGATCAGACTGAAAAGTGCGCTCAGACCAACAGCGACCGCGCCTGTGCCGATAGCCACATGCGGTGATTTCACGCCCACGACGTAGACCAGCAGCGGCACCGCCAGGATCGAGCCGCCGCCACCGATCAATCCAAGTACAAAACCCACCATTGAGCCCGACGCGATGGCGAGCGCATCTTGCATCATGTCGATACCTCCCTTGCAGCCGTGTCCCGATCATCGCGTCGCGCGATCAGATCTGCTCCGGTTTCACAAGCCACTCCTTGCCCTTCAACATCGCGCTCCAATAGATCGGGGGCAGCATCCGTGCCTTGAGAAACCACGCTTTGCGTGACGGCAACGTGCCGTCGATGAACGACGTCGGGAAACTCGGCAGCAGTTTGCCGCCGTAGCCAAACTCGGCCAGCACGATCTTGCCGCGCTCGACGGTCAGCGGGCACGAGCCGTAGCCGTCATACGCGGCCGCAGCCTTGCCGTACCCAAGGTCAGCAAGCACATTCACGGCGACGATCGGGGCCTGTTTGCGCGCTGCGGCAGCGGTTTTTGCATTCGGCATTGAACCTGCATCGCCGAGCGAGAAAATGTTGCTGAACTTCTTATGGCGCATGCTGCCCTGGTCGACGTCGACCCAGCCGGCCGCATCGGCCAGAACGCTTGCGCGGACAAAGTCGGGCGCGCACTGCGGCGGTGTCACGTGGATCATGTCAAACGCGACTTCGACTTTTTCCGGCGGCTGGTTCGGCGTAGCTTTATTGAACCACGCCTTCTTTGCGGCACCATCGATGGCGACGAGATTATGGAAGAAGTTGAGCTTGGCGTCGTAGCGCTTCACATACTCCATCAACGCGGGAACGTAGTCCGCAACGCCAAACAGCACGCCGCCGGCATTGTAAAAACCAATGTCGAACTTCTTGAGTGAGCCATTGCGATACCAATGGTCGGCCGACAAATACATCGCCTTCTGCGGCGCACCCGCGCATTTGATCGGCATCGGCGGTTGCGTGAAGACAGCGCGCCCGGATTTGAGAGTGCGCACCAGCTCCCAGGTGTAGGGCGCGAGGTCGTAGCGGTAGTTCGATGTCACGCCATTCTTGCCAAGCGTCTCAGACAGCCCTTCGACTTTCTGCCAGTCGAGCTTCAGGCCGGGGCAAACGATCAGTCGCTTATAGGTGATCGTCCGCCCATCATCGAGCAGCACGGCATCGCTCGCCGGATCGAAGCCGTTGACCGTTGCCTTGATCCACTTGACCTGCTGCGGCATCACCGATGCCATCGTCCGCGCGGTGACAGGCGCGTTGAACACGCCGGCACCCACCATCGTCCAACCGGGTTGATAGTAATGGGTGTCGGCCGGCTCGATGATCGCGATATCGAGAAAGCTTCGCCGCGAGAGCAAACTGGCGGCTGCGGCGATACCTGCGGAACCGCCGCCGACAATGACGATATCGTGCTTCAGTCCTTGCGTAGCCATGGTTTAATCCTCCCCTTTGGTCGTTGTTTGTTTTTGCAGTTCTGTCGTCTGTTTGGATGCAGCTTCGGGGACTCCCCCAATCGATCGAGATCGCGCCCACAACTTTTCTGATCGGGCACCACTCCGACAGTAGGCGAGCACAGGCATCGGCAGGGCCTTGAGCGCTTCGTTGAATGCTGCGGCGTCCTGGTCTGTCATCTTGCCGGGTTCGACGGGCACGAAGCGAAACGCGAGCCCTGCGTCCGCCGCAGCAGCCGCAATACTCGCCGACGACGCTTGGTCATGGGCTTCTCCATCCGGTCGATTACACACGATCGATTTGAAACCTGCCGCCTTGACATCCGCGACATCGGCCGTGTCGATCTGACCTGAAACAGTGACGTCGAGACTCAACACTTTGGGCGTGATGGGCACTCTAGCTACTCCAGTGGCAACAAACGGCACGCAGCGGTTCAGAGCCCGTCCAGCGGCACTTTCAAAAAGCGCTTGCCGCTCGCGTCCGGCTCCGGCAGATGCCCGGCGCGGATATTCACCTGCAACGACGGCACGATCAGCTTGGGCATGCCGAGTGTTTTGTCGCGTGCTTCCCGCATGGCGACGAACTCGTCCTCGCTGATGCCGTCGCGGACGTGGATGTTGTGCGCCCGCTCTTCGGCAACCGTCGTCTCCCAACGGATGTCGCGCCCATTGGGGCCATAGTCGTGACACATGAACAGGCGCATCTCCGCCGGCAGCGTCAGCACGCGCTTGATCGAGCGAAAAAGCTGTCGCGCGTCTCCGCCAGGAAAATCCGCCCGCGCCGTGCCGCCATCTGGCATGAACAGCGTGTCACCGGCGAATACCGCGTCGCCAATGACGTGGACGGTGCAGGCTGGTGTGTGTCCCGGCGTGTGCATCACGAACGCGGTCATCGCGCCGATCGTGTAAGTGTCACCGTCCTTGAACAGGCGATCGAACTGGCTGCCGTCGCGACGAAACTCGGTGCCTTCGTTGAAGACTTTGCCGAACACGTCCTGCACGGTCGTAATATGCTCGCCGATCCCGAGTTTGCCCCCCACCTTACTTTGGATGTACGGCGCCGCAGACAAGTGATCGGCATGGGCATGGGTTTCAATCAGCCACGCGACCTGCAATCCATTGGTCTTGACATGCGCAATCATGCGATCTGCCGAGCCATAGCTGATGCGACCCGACGCGTAGTCAATATCCATCACCGAATCGATGATGGCACATGCCTTTGACGTGGGCTCCTGTACGACATAGCTGATCGTATTGGTTTCCGTGTCGAAGAACGCGGTGACGATTGGCTTGATCGCAAGATCGACCGGATACTTTTGGGTCGCGGTTTGCATGGTTGTCTCCTCGGGCAAGAGCGACGTGGCTTTAGAGGACTGCGTGACGCCACGCGCCTGCAATGCGCGCGCAGCGATCATCCCCAGCAGCATCATTGGGATAAATGCGAGTGTTCCCGGCGCCAGCATCGGCAATGCCGTTACCGCCGGCCCCGGGCAGAAGCCGGAGAGCCCCCAGCCAATGCCAAACGCCACGGCACCAATGAGCAAAGGCGCGTCGACGTCCTGGCTGGTTGGCAAATGGAATATTTCAGCGAAAACGGGGCGCGCGCGGCCGAAGACGATACGATAACCAACAAAGGTTACAGCCACGGCACCAACCATGACGAACGCGAGGCTAGGGTCCCATGCGCCGAAGATGTCGAGAAAATTAAGAACCTTTGCCGGATTGCTCATTCCCGAGAGAACGAGCCCAATTCCGAATACGAGTCCGCTGATGAGGGCCGTGAGGATCGGCATCGATCAGCCCCCCACGACATGACGTAAAACCAGCACCACCAGTGCGGCAGTTGTCATGAACGTCATGGTCGCTACCAAAGATCGCGCCGATAATCGCGACAGTCCGCAGACACCGTGCCCGCTTGTGCAACCGCTGCCGAACACAGAACCGAATCCGACACAGGCACCGGCGACCGTCATCAAGGCGAAGTTGCCCGACACCACTTGCTCCGGCCGCCGTCCAATCACCGCCATGACGAGCAGTGGCGCGATGATCAGCCCCGCCACAAACGCCAGCCGCATCGTCAGTCCGCCATCTTCATAGGGCGGGAACAATCGGCTGACGATGCCGCTGATACCAGCGATGCGCCCGTTGAACGCCATCAGCAGCACGGCTGACAAGCCGATCAGTGCACCTCCGGCAAGGGACGATAACGGGGTAAATTCTGTGATCAAAGGTCGCGTCCTCGTTCAAGAAGTGGAACTGCAAGCTAAAGGGCAATCTTCAACGCGATGCCGATGGAAATGGCACCCCAAATCATCATGTTAA
>JANXYD010000281.1 GCA_025350265.1 Hyphomicrobiaceae bacterium
GATCCAACAGCCCATCCCGCCATCGACGCCAACTATCTGGCCGAACCACGCGATCTCGACGTGCTGGTGGAAGCAACCCGCATGGCGCGCGAAATATTCGCGCAGGCGGCCTTCACCCCTTATCGCGGCGAAGAGCGCGAACCGGGTACACAACGAACGACCAAGTCCGAAATCGAAGCTTGGATCCGCAATCGCGCCGAAACGATCTACCACCCCGTCGGCACCTGCAAGATGGGTCCGGCGTCAGATGCAAGCGCCGTCGTCGATACGCAGATGCGCGTGCGCGGCGTCGAGGGGCTTCGGGTTGTGGATGCCTCTGTCATGCCAACTCTGATTGGCGGCAACACCAACGCGCCGACGATCATGATCGCCGAACGCACGGCCGACATGATGCTGAACCGAGCGGTGTTGGCGGCAGCTTGATTGAGCGTGCGACAATTCTAGCGGGCTTGCGACCGGCCCTACGCAGACACGACGGCGGTGTCGAGCGCCGCTTTGACGGCACGAGCTTCGGCTTCATCCGCGGTTACGAACGTCGCCTCGGTGCCGCAGCGCAACTGAAGCTGGAACGTATAGAGAGTGTGGCGGCGGGCTGAAAACAGCTCGGCCACGGCGCACAACGCAATCGCTCCGAACAGCACGCCCTCAAGCAGCGATCGCACCCGCCAGCCCATTTCGACGACGCCGAACACGTAGACCGCAGAGACGCCGCTGAAGATCGCGATGGTGGCGAAGGCGCTCGACAGGTCCTTCTCGCTCAGGCCCAGCGCTGTGAAACTTGCGACATCAGCTAGCGGCACGGCGATGGTGCCCACATGCAAGATGCCGTCCGAAGAATCGAGCCCGTGGCGCACTTGCGGCCGTCGCGTAATTTCGCCGGGCGATCGAATGGCCGGGGAAAGAGAGGCGCGAGTGGTCGCTGCCCCATGTGCTGTTATCGCTGTACCTGTCATTGCTGCCATCTTCGCCGCCGGTTCAGCCACTCTGCGGCTTGGTGGTTGCGCCCGGCACGCCACGCGGTTCGATCAACGCCATCGCCAACGCCGCCTGCATGACGATGCGTAGCGCCACATGCGGCGGCACGGCCCGCACTTCGCTGGCAACGCTACGTGTACACGCGAGCGCGAACACGTTGCACAGGGACTGCCCACCATGTTGCGGCCCAAGGCCTCGCGTCAGCGGCGACCACAACTCTGACAGCAGCGCTAGCGGTTGCTGCTTCAGTTTGTATTCCAGCGGCAGCGTGATCAGGCCGAACTGTGTCGTGCCGACGCAACGCAAGGTCGCGTCCAGCAGCGTATTCGGATTTGGCAGATGTTGCGCGCCTAAGCCGTGCGCCGTGACTTTCAGCCGATTCCAAAGACTATCGTCGCCCGCCTCGCTACCCAACAGCAACCGATCGAGATGCGCGGCGCGATTGGGTTGTGCCCACACCGATCCCCCCTCATGCAACAGATTCTGCTGGGCGGCAAAACCGGTCAGTGCACCAAGGCATGCGAGCAGGGTCGGTGCGTGCGCCATGCTGCGCGGATCGAGCACGATCGTGATGCGATCCATGACGTCGGTTAGCGAACGTTCGACAGCGTCGCTGCGCCCATTCGGATTGGCTGATTTGAACGCATCGAGGGAGGTGCGTCCACGGAACGGGATGATGGTAGCACTTCTGCCATGCGGGCTTTCGCCCCCGGCCGGCGGCGAGCGTGGTGCAGCCAGGGTGAGCGTTGCGTCATCATCGTCGAGCATCTGGCATCCCGTTTGGCGATCAAACCCGAATCTCGATCTTCGCTCAAATTGATTGCGCAACTGTTAATGGTTGTCGCGTTTTGCCAGCCGTCACCACGCTCGTCATTTGCAGGTCGGGTACCCCGCACCCTTTCACTCGGCCAAGATCACCACGCCAGCGAAGGCTTCAGGAAGCGGTCTGCAGGGTGGACAGCGTATCGACCGGCTTGATCGAGCGCTGCCGCACAAGGTTGATATGCAGGCGAAGGTCATAGAGCTGGCTTGAGAACGCCAGCGGCACGCGGATATTCGAGACACCCTCGTCGATGTCGTCCAGCTCGGCACTGATCGCCGCCAGTTCGGCGGGAGCCGCCGCTGACGACGCCATCCGCTCGACCCGTTTCAAGCGCCGATACCAGATCAGAAGCCGACGGCGGATTGTCCAGTTGTAGGCGGCCGGCACTATGCGTGTCAGCGGCAACGCGACGCTGAGCAATGGGATAAGCGCCAGTAGCACCTGGCTGCCATGCTCGCTGATGAATGCGGTGAGCGCGAACGGCAGACCCATCCGGGTCAAGGGCGGGCCAAGCACGCGCAATAGAACGGGCAATTCGTGCGAGGTTTGCACGGCGCGGGCATCGGGCGCGGTCTCGAATTCGCTGTCGGCCGCGATGGGGAACTGGCCGGGGGTATAAAATAAGATCGGTTCACCTGATTTATCGAATGCAGCTTTGGGATGCTGGAAAGCTGCATAAGTCAGCAGCGCAATCAGGGCTGGATGCAAGTCCTTGCGGACGACGAGCGCCGGCCGTGTCGTTATCAGCGTCAGGTCGGTCTCCGGCGTCTTGGGTGCGAATTCAACCGCCCCCTCGTGCAACTCGACCTTCGAAAGGTACGGAAAGCGGTTCACATAGGCATTCGCCTCGGTCCCGAAATTCATCAAACGCAGCGCGGGGTTGCGCAGCAATTTCTGCACCTTCGGCGACTCGGGTGGCATCAGCAGAAAAGCCGCGTCGAGTTCGTTTGTGAGCAACGGCTGTGCATCAGCATCAATTTCAGATTCGATCAGCGTCGCGTTGGCCTTGGTGATGCCGTTCGCTGCCAGCAGATGGCGCACGACGTTGCGCACGCCGCTTGACTGGCTGCCTATGGAGACGCGCTTACCTGCGAGGTCGCGCAGGCTTGCAGGCGCGTCCGCTTTGCGCGTGAAGACCCAAATCGGTTCATCAAACAGGCGCGCAATCGAGCGCACAGCGTTTACATCCTTGTCGTGCCAGGCGTTGTCCTCTTGTGTGGCAAGACGACCTTGCTGACCGCCGACGAAGCCGCCCTTGACGAAGCCGGCTGTGACGCCCGAGTTCTCGTCCACCACGAGCGCCTTGAGCGTATAAAAGCCATCGAGGTCGGGTCGCGTTACCAGCGTGACGCCATATTTAGCGAGTTCGGCCTTGTAGGTCTGCGCCAGTTCATCGAACAGGCCACCCGATCCACCGCTCGCGATCTCTATGCGCCCCAAGGGGAGCGGGTTGCGAACAACTGAAACGATCGGGATAGCAAGCAGCACCAGCCCCACGATCAAGGCAGCCGCCCAGATGAAACGTCTCATGCCCACCTTCGCCATTCTTGCTACTCGGTTGCAGCCCCCAAAGTTTTGGAGGCGGCACGTGCTTTCATTCGACGACCCTAAAGTTAGATATGCATCATTTCAGCCATAAAAACTGGTGCAGACAGGCCACAGCGAGTGCCGATGGCGCGTTGTCGGCTTCGGGTGATCTGCCGGAGTGCCGCTGATCGACTTGGGTTATCCCTCCAATCTTACGCTGCAGCGCTTGCCCGCTGCTGCTGCAACCCTTGCCATTGCCCTTGAGACCGAACATCCCTAGTTTCGGCTGCAAAGCATTCGACCAAGACGCATTTGACCAAAGAGAGCAGCGTGCCCCTCGATACATCCAAAACGACAACCAAACCGCAGGTCGGCCTTTTTGTGACTTGTCTCGTCGACCTGATGCGGCCTTCCATTGGCTTTGCGGCCGTGAAGCTGATTGAGGCGGCGGGATGCGACGTCGTGGTTCCGCCAAGCCAGACCTGTTGCGGCCAACCGGCCTATAACTCCGGCGACAAAGCCACCACGTCAGCCATCGCGCGCGCGACCATCGCGGCTTTCGAGGGCTTCGACTACGTGGTTGCCCCGTCCGGATCGTGCGCCGGCATGATCAAGGGGCATTACCCGGACCTGCTCAAGACTGATCCGGAATGGTCAAAGCGCGCCGTGGCGCTGGCTTCTAAAACCTATGAACTGGTATCGTTCCTGGTCGATGTGCGTGCCATCTCGTCTGTCGATGCCGAACTGAAAGTGCGCGCGACCTATCACGATAGCTGTTCAGGCCTGCGCGAACTGAAGATCAAATCGCAGCCGCGCACCTTGCTCGCAAGCGTCAAAGGGCTCGACCTTGTCGAGATGGAAGAAAACGAAGTGTGCTGCGGGTTCGGCGGTACGTTCTCGATCAAGTACCCGGATATTTCCAACGCGATGGTGCAAAAGAAAGCAGATTTCGCCAGCGCGACCAAGCCAGACCTGCTACTCGCGGGCGACCTCGGCTGCCTCATGAACATGGCCGGCAAATTGAAGCGCCAGGGCAGCCGGATCGAGGTACGCCACATCGCCGAAGTGCTGGCCGGCGACCTCAGCGCGCCCGCGATCGGAGAGGCCTGATGAATTCGACGGCTCACAACTTCAAATCCAACGCCCGCGTAGCACTGGGCGACCAGCAATTGCAATCCGCACTCGGCAATCTGAAGGGTGGCCTGGTCGCCAACCGCACCAAGGCGCGTGCCGCATTGCCGGAATTCGAAGCGCTGCGCGATGTGGCCAAGGACATAAAAAATCACACCATCGCCAACCTCGATCTGTATCTTGAAATATACGAGCAGAATGCGCGCGCGGCAGGCGCTGTCGTGCACTTCGCCGAAACCGCCGCCGACGCGCGCGATATCATCTTGAAAATCTGCCGCGATGCGAACGCCAAGATCGTCACCAAGGGCAAGTCCATGGTGTCTGAGGAAATCGGCCTCAACGCCCATCTCGAAGCGGCTGGCGGGATCGAAGTGGTGGAGACCGATCTCGGCGAGTATCTGGTACAGATCCGCAAGGAGACGCCAAGCCATATCATCGCGCCGGCGATCCATCTGACACAGGGACAAGTCGAGGCCGACTTCCGCCGGCTGCACACGCATCTGCCGAAAGATCGGGTGCTGGTCGAGCCAGCACAATTGGTCAATGAAGCGCGCGGCATCCTCCGGCAGAAATTCATGACCGCCGACGTGGGCATCACCGGCGCGAATTTCCTCATCGCCGAGACTGGCTCGTCGATCATCGTCACCAACGAGGGAAACGGCGACCTCACGCAGTCGCTGGCCAAGACGCACGTCGTCATCACCTCGATCGAGAAATTGGTGCCGACGCTGGAGGATCTGTCCACCATCCTGCGCTTGCTGGCGCGCTCGGCGACCGGGCAGGAATGCTCGACGTACATGACGCTTTCAACGGGTGGCCGGCGCGTCAACGACCACGATGGCCCACCCAACTACCATGTCGTCATCCTTGACAACGGCCGCACCGATCTGATCGGCACGGAGTTCCAGGACGTGCTACGCTGCATCAGGTGCGGCGCTTGCATGAACCACTGCCCGGTGTATGGCGCGATCGGCGGGCATGCCTACGGCTGGGTCTACCCAGGGCCGATCGGGTCGGTACTGACGCCGGCGCTGATCGGGGTGAAGGAGGCCGGCAACTTGCCCAACGCCTCGACCTTCTGCGGCAAGTGCGCAGACGTCTGCCCCATGAAGATCCCGCTGCCTGATCTCATGCGGCATTGGCGTGAAGCGGAATTCGACTTAGGCGACCTGCCGCGCGGCTATCGCACGGGGCTGGCCGGGTGGGCGTTTTTCGCGCGTCGCCCGCGGCTTTATCATTTGGCGGCCAAGGTCGGCATTCCCCTGTTGTCGCTGTTCGGCCGGCGCGGGCGCTTTTCCAGCCTGCCGTTCGCCGGTGGCTGGACGCGGTATCGCGATTTGCCCGCGCCGCAAGGCCGCACGTTCCAGCAGTTGTGGGCCGAGCGCCAGGCAGGAGTGACACGGTGAGCACCCGCGATCACGACAACAAGGCCGCGCGTGCGCAGATGTTCGCCAAGTTGCAGCGCGCACTGAAGGACGGCCCGGCGCAGTCAGCCCGTCGCACCCATGTGGAGGGGCGCGTTGCAGACCCGCCGAACCATCCGCTGCCGGAACGCGTGCGCAGGTCCCGCAACGAGTTGAGAATGCAGTTCAAGGCGTTCCTCGAGGGGCAGTCAGCCAGCGTGTTGGAGGTGGCAGGTGCTGGCGACGTGCCCGCAGCGATCGCCAATTGGCTGCGCGGGCACAATCTGCCGCTGACCGTCCGCATGGGCGATGACGCGGCGTTGGCTGAACTGCCGTGGTCGCGCGAGCCGGCATTGTTGCGCGAGAACGGGCCGGCCAAGGAGAGCGATACAACAGGCCTCAGCCATGCGTTCGCAGGTATCGCCGAGACGGGAACGCTGGCGCTGACATCGGGGCCGGACAATCCGGTAACGCTCAATTTCGTGCCGGAAAACCATGTCATCGTGCTGGCTGACGCCGATCTGGTCGGACCCTACGAAGAGGTGTGGACGCGCTTGCGCCAGCGGTTCGGCAAAGGCCAGATGCCGCGCACCGTCAATTTCATTTCCGGGCCATCGCGCACCGCCGACATCGGCGGCAAGCTGGTCACCGGCGCGCACGGCCCGCGCCGGTTGTGCGTGGTGCTGGTGAGCGAGCCGATGACTTAACGGGCGGTCGCAAGTGGCTCGTCGGCGCTGGGCCGGGCGGCAATTGACACTGCCTGCAACGCTGCTTATCGACGCAACAGCACTTTACCCGCGCACACGGAGAACAGACAATGGCAGACGAACCGAACATCGCGCAAAAAGGCCCTTATCAAGTGCAACTCGAAGCCGGCAAGACTTACTTCTGGTGTTCGTGCGGGCATTCGTCAAAGCAGCCGTTCTGCGACGGCAGTCACAAAACGACGACACTGCTGCCGCAGAAATTCACCGCCGAAACCACCGCAACTTATAATCTGTGCGGGTGCAAGGCGTCCGACGACATGCCATTCTGCGATGGCAGCCACAACATGCTGTGAACTCGGCGCACGGTTCGGCTTGTGTTGTTCCATCGCTTGCCGAGATGCGGATGGCGCCGGCCCCGGCGGTCCGGCCCGGACGGAGTAGCGGAGAACCTCATGCTCGTCGGCGTGCCGAAAGAGATCAAGGTCCGGGAATACCGGGTGGGGTTGACGCCGACGAGCGTGCGGGAAGTGACGGCGCATGGCCACGGGGTGATCGTGCAAGCCGGAGCCGGCACCGGCATAGGTGCTGCCGATGTTGACTACGCCAGGGCCGGCGCGACCATCGTTGCAACAGCCACGGACGTGTTCGCCAAAGCGTCCATGATCGTCAAGGTCAAGGAACCGCAGGCAGCCGAGCGCGCCATGCTGCGGAAAGATCAGGTGCTGTTCACGTATCTGCATCTCGCGCCTGACCCGCTGCAGGCGCAGGGCCTCATCGACAGCGGCGCGACGTGTATCGCCTATGAGACGGTGACCTCGGCCAGCGGCGGATTGCCGTTGCTCG
>JANXYD010000286.1 GCA_025350265.1 Hyphomicrobiaceae bacterium
ATCGACGGCGTCGTCCATACGCCGAAGGGCTGGAAAGAGGCGTACACGCAATTCGCTGCCGGCGGCTGGACAGGATTGCCGTGCGCGGAAGACCTCGGTGGGCAGGGCCTGCCGCAGATGGTGTCGATGGCAGCGTGCGAAATCTGGAACTCGGCCAACATGGGTTTCGGCTTGTGCCCGCTGCTGACGCAAGGCGCCATCGACGCGGTGGAGGCGCACGGCAGCGACCATCTCAAAAAGACCTTCCTGCCGAAAATGGTGTCCGGCGCCTGGACCGGGACGATGAACCTGACGGAGCCGCACGCCGGTTCCGATCTGGGGCACCTCCGCGCGAAAGCCGTGGGTCAGGGCGACGGCACGTACAAGATCACCGGTACGAAGATTTACATCACCTACGGCGATCACGAGATGACGGAGAACATCATCCATCTCGTGCTTGCGCGGCTGCCCGATGCGCCTCCCGGCACGCGCGGCATCTCGCTGTTTCTGGTGCCCAAGTACCTGGTCAATGCGGACGGCAGCATCGGCGCGCGCAACGATGTGATCTGCGCGGGCCTTGAGCACAAGTTGGGTATTCACGCGTCGCCCACTTGCGTCATGAAATTCGGCGAACAGGGCGGCGCCACTGGCTATCTCGTCGGTGAGGAAAATCGCGGCCTCAACGTCATGTTCATCATGATGAATGCGGCGCGCTTAGCTGTTGGCGTGCAAGGTGTCGCCATCGCCGAGCGTGCCACCCAACGCGCGCTCGAATATGCCAGGGAGCGCAGGCAGGGCCGCACGGCATCGAGCAAAGGGCATGAGATGGGCCCCATCGTCGAGCACGCCGACGTGCGCCGCAATCTCATGACCATGAAGGCGATGACACAGGCCGCCCGCGCCATCTGCCTGGTGGTCGCGCGCGAAGCCGACGTGTCGCGCCACGCGAAAGACCCGGCCGTTCGCGCCGCCGCTGCCGAAAAGGTGGCCTTGCTGACCCCGGT
Source organism: Hyphomicrobiaceae bacterium (assembly GCA_025350265.1). Classification (GTDB taxonomy): domain Bacteria; phylum Pseudomonadota; class Alphaproteobacteria; order Rhizobiales; family Hyphomicrobiaceae; genus JABFRJ01. The sequence goes on from JANXYD010000286.1 coordinate 984, forward strand.
TGCCAAGGCGTTCTCGACCGATATCGGTTGCGAGGTCGCCTCGCTGGGGGTGCAGATCCACGGCGGCATGGGCTTCATCGAGGAAACCGGCGCGGCACAATATTATCGCGACGCGCGCATCCTGCCGATCTACGAAGGCACCAATGGCATCCAGGCCATCGATCTCGTCACCCGCAAACTGCCGCTTGATGGCGGCAAGGTGATCGAAGCAGCCATCGGGGAATTGTGGAAAACCTGCGAAGAGGTGCGCGCTTCCAATCGTCCCGAGTTCGGCCGCATGGGCGAGCGGCTGTCGGATGCCGTCATCGCCCTCAGCGAAGCCACGCGGTACCTGCTGGAAACATTGTCGACCAATCCGGATGCAGCCATGGCCGGCGCCACACCCTATCTGCGATTGTTCGGTCTCGCGGCCGGCGGCGTCTATCTCGCGCGCGGTGCCCTCGCCGTTGCCCGTGATGAAGCCAACGGCACGCAGTACATCGCGCTTGCCCGCTTTTTCGCCGAAAACCACGCCACCGCCGCTCCCGGCCTCAAGGAAACCGTCATTGCGGGTGCGGATAGCACTCTAGGCTTGGCGCTTTCAGCCTGATTTTGCAGACAGCGTTCCAAGGGGCCTCACATTGAGGAAGTAGCACATGTCCGATATCGAAATTCACGTGCGTGACGGCGTCCAAACCATCCGCCTGACGCGCGTCGACAAGAAGAACGCGATGACCGGGGCGATGTACGATGCCGCCCGCGAAGCCTTGCTCGCTGCCGAGCATGACGACGACATCGCCGTTCATGTGTTCCTCGGCTCGGGTGGTGTGTTCTGCGCCGGCAACGATATGAACGACTTCATGCGCCGCGCCGCAACGCCGCCCAAGCCCGGCGAACGCATTTCTGCCCCGTCCGGCGAGTTTATCCGCGTGCTGCCCACTATCACCAAGCCGATGATCGCAGCCGTTGACGGTCTGGCCGTTGGCATCGGCGTCACGCTGCTGCTGCACTGCGACCTGATCCTGGCGTCGCCGGCGGCGTCGTTTCGCGCCCCGTTCGTCAATCTCGGCATTATCCAGGAGGCCGGGTCCAGCGTCATTGGCCCGCATCGGCTGGGCTACAACAACGCGTTCGAGTTGCTCGTGCTCGGCGCCCCTTGGGATGCCGCCCGCGCCAAGGATGCTGGCCTCGTCAACTGGGTTGTGCCGGCTGCAGAGTTGGAAGCCAAAGCCTTGGCCTACGCCCACCAACTCGTCGCCAAGCCGCGCGCCGCGTTGATGGCTGCCCGTCGCATGCTGCGTGGTGATCCGGCAGCGATCAAATCGGCCATCGAGCAGGAAACGCAGATCTACACGTCGCTGTTCGCCTCACCGGAAGCCAAGGAAGCGTTCGCTTCGTTCATCGAAAAACGCCAACCGGATTTCGCCAAGGTCCGCATGGCGGCCAAGAAAAGTAATTGACCTCGCCCGCACGCGGCCGAGCGCTACCTAGCGGAACTCCCATGACCCGCAGCCAGATTGCTCGATTGCGTGCGGCTGCTGCTGCCGTTGCTACCTCGATTGTGATTGTCATCTCCATCGCCGCATCCGTAAGCGCGCCCCGCGCCGAGACCGGTGCCGCCAGCGTCTGGTTTGGTACGTCGAACGTGGCTACAGCCACGGGCGAACTTCAATTGCAGCGCTTAGCCCAACGCCTCGCCCAAATGCCAGAGGGCGCACCCGCGACGCTGGTCGCCCGCGTTTCCGCCGAAGGCCACTGGAGTTTCATCAACGCGAGCGGAGAAGCGTTCACCGCCGCCAACACGACCGAGATCAAGCGCGCCTTCGAAATTCTGCTGCCCAACGCTGGCCCGCTACCGCCGACCCTGATCCTCACCGGCGACAGCATTTTTGCGTCTGCGGCCTTGCTCGCACAATTGCCGAAGGTGGCAGTGCTTAAACTTGGTTGGGCCGACGATACGTTCCCGCTCGTCACCGCGGGCAACGGCACGACGGTCCACTACTTGGCCGAACTCGGCCCCAACCTGCTGCTCGAACTCACCACTGCCGCAGCCTTCACCGAAGCCACGCTGCAACTGCAACGGCCGATGTTGCGTCGGCATTTCCGCCTGCTAAGCCTCGAGCCAGGCGGGCCGCACATGCTTGCGGCGCAACCCGGTCGCGATCGCAGCAGCGGTCGCGCGCCGGTTGATGCCATCGATCCCGAGTTTCTGTCGTCGGCGCTTGGTTCATTGCGTGGCCAGACGGCGGCGCTCGTCGGCCGCTTCGAAGGTGACGCATTGATCGTGAAGCCGCCAGATGCGCCGCAGCGCGCGCTGTCGTGGGCGGCTTTGACGGCCGCAGCAATCGCTGCCGACGTTGATCTGCTGGTCCTGAAGTCGCCGTCGCCGCAACAACCGGGCGGCCGCAACTGGTTGTGGCAAAACGTCGAAATCAAAGGTTTGGAGTATGCGCTCGGTCACGCGACGCTTGCCGATTTTCTCGCGGGCCTCGGCAGCCCTTCGAGCCGGCTGGTGCTGACCGTTTCGCAAGCCTCAGCCGACCGCACTATCCTGCAACTCAGTCCGGTCACCGGCCTGCCGGCACCCACCTTCACGCCGAGCGCCATCGGCAACGTGGTCTCGAACGCCGTATCTGGCATGCTTGGCAACATCGTGCACGAGGGTGCCGTGGCAAATTTTCGGAGTGCGGCCCGGCAAGCGGAGCTGGAACGGCGGCTGCTGCCTTTCCTGTCGTCATCGTTGCAATGGCTGATCATTGGATTTTTCATCGCCGGTTGCGCCGGGGCCCCGGTGTCGTGGCGCTGGTGGCAACGGCTATGGCCGGCTGAGCAAAGCAGCGATTACGCTCAAGCCCAAGGCTTGTGGGCGGCGCGTGCCGTGCGGGTATTGATATTTGTGCTGGTGTTCCTGCCGTTGGTTGCGCCAGCTTCAGCGCCCGCCATGTTGGCGCGAGCATGGTCGCGCGGCAAACCGGCGGCTCCGTTGCGCAAGGCGCGTGTGACTTGATTTTGTGGAGATAGGGATATGACAAATCTGCACGGCAAGACGCTTTTTATTACCGGTGCCAGTCGCGGCATCGGCCTAGCCATCGCGATGCGCGCCGCCCGCGATGGTGCCAACATCGCGATTGCAGCGAAGACCGCCGATCCAAATCCAAAGCTCGACGGCACAATCTATTCCGCCGCCGCTGCAATCGAGCAGGCTGGAGGCAAGGCCCTGCCGCTCGTTTGCGACATCCGCGACGAAGCGCAGGTGATAGCCGCCGTCGACGCCACGGTCGCTAAATTCGGCGGCATCGACATTTGCGTCAATAATGCAAGCGCCATTTCGCTCACCCCCACCGTTGCGACCGATATGAAGCGCTATGACCTCATGCACGCGATCAACGGGCGCGGGACCTTTCTCGTTTCAAAAACCTGCATTCCGCATCTGCGCAAAAGCGCAAACCCGCATATCCTCATGTTGTCGCCGCCGCTCGACATGAAGGCGAAATGGTTCGCCCCGCACGTCGCCTATACGATCGCCAAGTTCAACATGAGCCTGTGCGTGCTCGGCATGGCCGCTGAACTCGCAGCCGAACGCATTTCGGTCAATGCGCTGTGGCCACGCACCGTCATCGCGACCGCCGCCGTCAAGAATTTGCTCGGCGGCGACAAGCTGGTGGCCATGAGCCGCAAACCGGATATCCTCGCCGACGCGGCGTACCTGCTGTTCACGCAACCGCGGCACAGCCTCACCGGACAGTTTTTGATCGACGATACGTTCCTGCACACCGTTGGCAGCGTCACGGACTTCGATCAATACCGCATCGACACAGCGCTGCCGCTCGCTTCCGATTTCTTCGTGCCAGCCGATAGCGTGCCTCCGCCCGGCGTTCAGGTCTCAAACCTGCCGAACGCATGATCGGCCGGCAGTTGATCTTGTGCCCGATGCGTGGTCGAGCCTTGGCGGCTATGAGTCCGCCCGGCATTAACTATGGCGCCGAAATCGTAAAAATGTAACCTTAACTATATTATCTATATTACCCATTGATTTACATTTGTGCGGCCGATGCATAGCGTAGACTGCATGTAAGTATTGCAGATCGGAACCGCAATGAATGTCCACGCGAGACCTGTTGACGGTGCCGCTCGCAAGCCAGTTTCGATCGATCGATCGATTGATTCGAATGGTCGAGCCCTGACAATCGACGCCGCGCGCGGCTGTGCCATGCTGCTGGTCTGCTTTTCTCATTTCGGCATCACATACTTTGCACCCGTCGGAGCCCTCACGCATGCCTACTTCGTGATGTATATGGCATTGCCAGCAACGGCCATGTTCATCATGTTGAGCGGCTTAACTCTTGGTTTTCTGCGGCAGAGTTCAGCGGAGCGATTTAATCCACAGCGGTTGAAATTCGTCGACCGTGGCTTGTTCTTATTGTTGCCGGCGCATTTCATCATCCTCGCAGCTCACTATTGGGTGGGGTTGAGCATCGGTCCGGACACGCATTGGCTGTTCATCACCGACGCCATCGGGGTTTGCTTGGTGCTCGGCCCGTTTCTGGTCGCCGGCGCGAGCGGCGGTGCCCGGGTTGCTATCGGCGTAGCATTGATCACGTTTTCCTGGTGTCTTTACTTTGGATGGTCGCCGGTTGCTCACTACGCGCAGCTCTGCAAGGCAATCCTTGTCGGTGAGTGGAGCAAAGGAGCCGTTTTTGCGATTGTACCTTGGCTTGGTGCATTCCTGATTGCGACCGCCATCGGTGAACAGTTCGCGCTCCGCAGCCGCGAAGACCGGTTGCGGTTTCTTGGGGGGACGGCGGCATCATGTTTGCTGGTCGGCGCGATTGCGCATTTGATTTCGCACGGCCAATCGGGATTGTTATCCCGCGTGTTGAGCGCTGGCCAGAAATACCCGCCTAGCCCCGCCCACATCGTCGCTTCGTTCGGTGTCGGGCTCGCCATGCTGGCGGTTTTGGAAATTGCTTCCGAGCTGCGGGTGGCGCGAGGTGCGTTGCTGACCGCCGCAGTTCTTGGCCGGTCGTCACTGTTTGTATTTATTCTGCAATACTATGTTTATTATGTTGCTTTTTTTCTGCTCAAATTGCCGATGTCGGAACTCTGGCCGCTGTATTATTCAGGCTCCATTGTCTTGATGTATGTGGCCGCAAGGATGTGGGAGCTGAAACGCGGCAACGTCTATTTTACCGTGGGATTGAAATCCCGCGCGTTTGCTCGTGTCCCAATTTTCCAGCGGTAGGCGGAGACCAGACGCGGCCGCCTCTCAACGCAAGGCGGCTTTCAGCGCCGCTGCCGCATCCGCCACCGCGACATTCGCCTCGCGGATCAATTTCCCCATCGTGAGGAAGCCGTGGACTTGCCCGGGGTAGTGTCGGCGCGCGACTGGTACGCCTGCGCTCTCCAGCTTGTCGGCATAATCCAGCCCCTCGTCCCGCAGAACGTCATAGCCGGCCGTCATCACGTATGCTGGCGGCAAGTTGATCAGGCTGGCCGCGTTCAACGGCGATGCGCGCCAATCCGTCATGCCATCGCGACCGTCGAGATACTGCCTCCAGAACCATTCCATCACCGGCTTGGTCAACGGCAGGACGCCAGCATTCTCGGTGTGGCTGACTTGGGTGAACGATGCGTCTGTCGCCGGATAGACCAGCAGCTGAAAGCGGATCGCCGGCCCGCCGCTGTCGCGTGCCAGCAACGCCACCACTGTCGCTAAGTTGCCGCCCGCGCTGTCCCCGCCGACCGCCATTTGTGACGCATCAATGCCGACCGCAGCAGCGTTTTGCGCGATCCATTGCAGCGCGGCAAACGAGTCGTCCACCGCGGCCGGAAACCGGTGTTCCGGTGCGAGCCGGTAATCTACGGCGATAACGGCTGCGCCGGATTGCACTGACAGTTCACGGCACAGCGTGTCGTGCGTGTCGAGATCGCCGATCACCCATCCGCCGCCGTGATAAAACACCAGCGCCGGCAGTTTTTCCGCCGGCTTCGCCGAGGGTGGTCGGTAGAGCCGCAACGCAATATCGCCCAACGGACCCGGGCATTTCAGGTCGCGAAGTTCGCCCATGAGCGGCGGGTCCGGCTGCAGGATCGCGCGCCCGGCCTTCATTGCCTCGCGCGCCTCCGTCGGGCTCAGCGTTTCAAGCGGCGGCCGCCCGGCCAGTTGATAGAGTTCATGCAGACGCAGACAATCTGGATCGAGCGGCATTAAACAACCTCGGGGCGGGAAGCGCTGTTTGTATCACGTGCCGATTAGCTGCGAACCTGCCAACGATGTCAAACTGGCGCAGCGGTCCGAAGGGCTCGTCCCTGTCCGGCAAGCAGATCCCACAGATGCGCTCGGCTAGGGTCGTTGCGGTTTTAGTTGAATCGCGGAACGACCCTAGCTCTTTGTTTTGTCGTGCTTCTTATCGGAAAACCGCGCACACCCCGGATCTCGTCCGGGGCATGCTTTATCCGGGAGCACTCTAGTTGCGATCTTCGGGAAGCACCGGCAGCGGTAGGCAATCGATGCCTTCGTCGTGCAAGGCTTTTACGTCGTCCAGACTGGCCTCGCCGTAGATGCCGCGTTCCGGCGCTTCGTCGTAGTGAATTTTCCGCGCCTCCTCGGCAAACTTCGGGCCCACATACTCAGCCTTCGCCTCCACCTCGCGCCTGATCCGGCGCAACATTTCAGTCATTTCAGCCGGCAAAGCCACAGCAGGGGCCGCCACTGCTTGCTGCGACGTGACGGCTGAAGTTGTCGCCAAGTCGCGATTGACGGCCGGCGCGTTGCGTCCACCCTTTCGCCGCGTGGCCGTCGACACGTGCGGCGCCATCAGCGCCTTCGTCACCTTAGTCGAGCCGCAGTCGGGGCAGCTGACCAGGCCGCGCTTTATCTGCTTGCCGAAGGCATCGCTATTCTGGAACCAAGCCTCGAAGCCGTGACCTTGCTGGCATTGTACGGAATATTTGATCATCAAGCGGTCTCTTTGCGGAGCCTGTCAGCTCCGACGTGCTGCAGCGTAAAACTTTGATCATGGCTGAGCGACGGCACTTGCGCCCGCGCTTCGGCAACCCTGCTCAAATCGATATCGGCATAAATAACGCCCGGTTCAATCCCCGCCTCGGCGATGATTTCGCCCCAGGGCGATACCACCAGGCTGTGCCCGAACGTGTCTCGCCCATTCTCGTGTTTGCCGGCCTGCGCCGCCGCGAGCACATAGCAGCCGGTTTCGATGGCCCGCGCCCGCATCAGCGCGTGCCAATGGGCTTGTCCGGTCGGCTTGGTGAAGGCGGAGGGAATGGCCAGTATTTCAGCGCCCGCCTGCGCCAACGTTCGGTAGAGCGCGGCGAAGCGCAAATCGTAGCAGATCGTGAGGCCCAGCTTACCCCACGGCAGATCAGCCACGACGGCCTCTGTCCCAGGCCTGAAATTGCGGCTCTCGCGGTAATGCTCGCCGTTCGGCAATTGGACGTCGAACATATGAATTTTGTCGTAGCGCGCCGCGATTGCCCCTGTCGGCCCGATCAGAATGGCGCGATTGGCAAGCTTGCCCTCACCCACCGCGACAGCCATCGAGCCGATGTGCAGCCAGATTTTCAATTCTCGCGCCAGCGTCCGGAAGTGCGCCAACGCAGTATTACCCTCCTCTGGTCGTGTCTCAACCAGCAGCTTGTCGCGATCGCGCTCCATCTGCGTCGTCACTTCGGGCGTCTGCACGTACTCAGCGCCGCCGGCTGCCGCTGCGCGGATCAGCCGGCTGGCCTCGGTTACGTTGGTTTCAATCGATCGCCCGCTGCACATCTGGACGAGGCCGGCACGAAACGTTTGCGATGTCATGGATCTCACGTCCTCGGCTTTGGCTGCGGCGTCGGTTTGGCGCGTGGTCAATCGGCCAATAGGCTGGCGAGTTTACCTGCGTTGTCGAGCGCGTAGAGATCGTCGCAGCCGCCGACATGGCGGTCGCCGATCCAGATTTGTGGCACTGTATAACGCCCGGATTTTTCTTCCATCGCTTGCCGTGCCGCAGGATTGCGGCTGACATCGATTTCAGTAAAGCCGGCAACTTTTGTCTGCAGCAGCCGCTTGGCCATGGCGCAATAACCGCAAGTGGGTGTCGTGTAGATCGTCACTTTGGACATTATTGTGCTCGCAAGAAAGTTTGGCGGCTGCTGTTCGATATAAGTTCTGCTGCCGAAAATACCAGAACCCGCGCCAGCCGGCGACATCAAACTGAGCACTTACGGCGTCAGCGGTACCTCGCCGGCCACCATCGCGACAGCCAGTACATCGACGCGGTGTGCGCCCGCCCGCTTCAAGGCCCTTGCACATGCATTGACCGTCGCGCCCGTCGTGATCACGTCGTCGATCAGCAGAATATTTTGACCCTCGATGCGCACGCGCTTGCGCTTGGCGATAGCGAATGCGCCTTCCATGTTGTCGCGCCGCTGCGCTCGCGTCAGTCCCACCTGCGGACGTGTCGCGCGCCGCCGCCGCAGTGTCGATACCGAAACCGGCAAGCCAGTCCGACGACCGATCTCGTGCGCCAGGATCGCGGCCTGGTTGAAGGTGCGCCAGAACAGACGGCGCCGGCTCATCGGGACTGGAATAATCAAATGCGTGTCGCCCAGTAGATCGTGACCAGCCGTCTGCAACCATGTGCCGAGCAAAACACGCACTTCCTGCCGGTCTGAATATTTCAATCCGTGCACCATCCGGCGCGCCGTGCCTGCGAAATGGGCGGCAGCCCGCGCGCGGTCATAGTCCGGTGGCTCGGCGAGTGCTGCGGCCGAAACGGTCGTCACCCCGGTATCAAATGGCAAGGGTATGCCCATCCGATCACACAGCGGCGAGCGGATGAACGACACATCCCGCCAGCAATCGGCGCACAGTGCGTGATGCGCCGATAGCGCCTCGCGGCACGCGATGCACACCGGAGGGACGATCAGATCGCCTGTCCAGGCGAGGGCGCGTCGCACGGCTGATATTCCGATCCAACCCGCATCCATGCGCTCGCTTACCTCCCCGTGTGCTGTTGGATCATGGCCGGAAAATACACCGCGTGCGAAATATTTAAGTTTTTTGCCGTAAAAACAGCCGAAATCGTCGGCCAATATGCCGGTAGTCATCGACGTGCGGGAGCGCTCCTATGAGTGACGATCCGAAATCAGCCAAGCCACTGTTCCTCGCCGACCTGATGAAGCCGTTGTCCGGTGGCCCGCGTAGACCGCTGCGAAGCGCTCCGCTGTTCGGCCTAGGTGCGCTTGCGTTATTGGCATTCGTTGCGTCGCAATGCGTGTTCACCGTCGATCCAGCCGAGCGCGCCATGGTGCGGCAATTCGGCCAGGTCACCAGCGAAACGCCGTTCGGCCCCGGACTGCACTTCCGCCTGCCGTTCATCACCAGCGTCGATCGCGCCCAGGTCAGCCTCACCAACCTGCATATCCCCGTGTTCAGCGTGAATACGATCGATAATCAGAAGATCGATCTCGATATCAACGTGTCGTACCTGACGCCTGAATCCGCCGTTTATCACTTGTTGTACGAAGTCGGCCGTAGCGGCAATTCCGATATTCGCGAGAATGTCATTCCCGTGGTCCAGGATCGCGTCAGCCGTATTTTTTCGATCAAGAATACCAACACCATCTCCGAACTTCGCGAAGGCATCCAGGCCGAAACCACCAACGCCCTGCGCGCGGCGCTGAAGGATCTGTTCAAGATCGACCTGCAAAGCCTGCAGATCGCCAAGATCATCTACAGCCAGGCCTTCGTCGCCTCCAACGAGCGCTCCGTTACCGCCAAGAACGAAGCCATCGCCGAGGAAAATCGCGTCAAGGTCGCCGAATTCCAGGCCAAGCAGCGGGTTACCACCGCCGAAGGCGAAGCGCAGCAGGCACGTGCCAAAGCCTCGGGCGACGCCGACGCACTTCGCTTGCGTGCCAAGGCCGAGAAGGAGGCCGCCGAATTGCAAGGCCAGGGCGCATCCGCCCGCTATCGCTCGGAAATCGACGGTGCCGGCGGCTTTGAAAATTATATTTCAGTGCTCAACGCGCAGGCCAGACTGCGCTGGGACGGCGTCGCACCCCGCTTTATGCTCGGCGGCGACAAGGGCACCCCGAGCTTCCTGATGTCGCTGCCCGATACCGAGACGCGACCCGCAACGGCGGCAGCCGCGCCGAAGCGCTGAGACGCGATTGGCCAGTGCAATCGTCATTTCCCGCACCCGAAGGCCATGACACGAGTGGGAATTACCTGGTGATCCAGAACGCTGGCCTGCAATCGATCGGCATTCCATGTCAGCCGCACACATTTTCGATATCCCGTCGCTCGAACGCCACCGGACCCGGGCCGCAAGGTTCGCTGCTGGCGACCCGTGCAGCGCGCCCGATTTTTTGCTGCGCCGCGTTGCCGAAGACTTTTCCGAACGCCTCTCGCTGATTCGCCGCAGCTTCGCCGACGCGGTCGATCTTGGCTGTCATAACGGGGCGCTGGGCCGCATCTTGCTGCGCGATCATGCGATAGCGATGTTCTCGTCCGCCGATCCCTGCGCCGCCATGCGCAAGCTCGCCGACCCACCTCGGGTGGCTGTTGATCTCGAGCATCTAGCGTTCGCTCCAGTCAGCCTCGATCTGGTCGTCTCCGGCCTGTCGTTGCAGACCGTCAACGATCTTCCCGGCACGTTGACGCAAATTCATTCCAGCCTGCGACCCGATGGGTTGTTTCTCGCGGCCATTATCGGCGGACGCTCGCTGATCGAACTGCGCGAGGCGCTGCTGGTCGCGGAAACCGAACTCACAGGCGGCGCGCACCCCCGTGTCGCGCCGGCAATCGATGTTCGCGAACTCGGCACGTTGCTGCAACGCGCCCGTTTCGCGCTGCCGGTGGTCGACAGCGACGTCGTGACGGTGACCTATCCCCACCCCCTCGCTCTGATGCACGACCTGCGCCGCATGGGTGCCACCAATTGCCTTGTCGAACGCAGCCGCTCGTTTCTGCCGCGTGCTGTTTTGGCTCGCGCCATGCAGATTTATTGCCAGCGTCACGCCGAAGCCGACGGCCGCATTCGCGCCACCTTCGAAATCCTCACCGTCACGGCCTGGTCGCCGCACGCCAGCCAGCAGCAGCCGTTGCAGCCCGGTTCCGCCAAGACTAGCCTCGCCGATGCCCTCAAGCCGGGCAAGACGTAAGCGAGTGTGTGACGGACGGCGAAAAGCGTTTACACTGCGCTTCCGCTTACATCCGAGATCTGACGGCCATGATTGCCTCCACCTACCCTTTCACGGAAGAAAGCCACGCGGTCGGTGCAACCGGCGACGGACGGGCCTTGGTACTGCTGCCGATGACGCCGGCTGCAGCGACCGTGTTGGCACCCGCGATTGCCAGCATCGGTCCCTGGGCGCACTACAATTTCGCGCCCGCAGATCTGGAGGCGAGCCTGCTGGTTACCGGAGATGGTGCGATCCGGTATCAACTTACGTGTGATGGCGTGCCAGCCGGCGTCGTCATCATCCGGTCGCCTTGGCTGGCTGGGCCTTATCTACAAATCCTGGCCGTGCTGCCTGCGCTGCAAGGCACGGGGACGGGGACTGCGGTGCTCAAATGGTATGAAACGACGGCGATGGCGGCGCGCATGCGCAACGTGTGGCTCTGCGTATCCGGCTTCAACGTCGACGCGCAACGCTTCTATGAGCGCTACGGCTATACGCTCATCGGCCATCTGCCCGACCTGATGCGCGACGGCGACGACGAACTGCTCATGCGCAAGAGCCTGGCTGGTCTCGTCATCGACGCAAGCGGTTGATCGACGCGGCTGCTTGTCGGTTGACGGGAACCCGTGCGCCTGCCACTCAGCGGCGGCACCGGAGACACCATGCGTACGTTCGACGTTGAAATTCTGATTGTTCCCGGCCGTAAGGGAGCGGGCCCGGACCATTGGCAGACCCGCTGGCAGACGCGCCTCAAAACCGCGCGGCGCGTCGAGCAGGACGACAGGGATCGGCCAAACAGACACCGTTGGACTGAACGACTGATGGCGGCTGTCGCTGCGGCGAAAAAACCAGTCATCATCGTCGCCCACTCGTGCGGCGTCGGCACGGTCGTTCATGCGGCGGCTCAATTCGCTGCGAGTCGAGTCGTTGGGGCGTTTCTCGTCGCGCCGACATCGGAAATCACAGTCGCGTCGCTCCCGCTGGTCGATCCCTCGTTTACACCTTATCCGCGCGATCCGTTGCCGTTTCCCTCGCTGCTCGTCGCCAGCCGCAACGATGACGATTGCAGTTATGAGGACGCCGGCGACATGGCCCTGAATTGGGGCTCGACCCTGGTCGATGCGGGAGATGTCGGACATATCGACAGCACCTCCGGGCACGGGCCGTGGCCAGAAGGTGCGATGCGCTTCGGCTGGTTCCTCAAACAGTTGGGCGACCCTAAAAAAGTATAGGGCTACTCCGCCGCGTCCATGATCGAAGGATCGCCGGTTTCCGCGCTGAAGCGCTGCATGGCGACGTCGGCGGCACCGTCTTCGAGCATGCCGAGCGCGTGCATGTAGACCGCCAGCATGCCATCTTCCTCGTCGCGCTCGTTCTTCGATTTTTTACGCAAACGCAGGATTTGCCGCATCGCCTTGACGTCGAAGCCGGTGCCCTTGGCCTCGAGGAACTTGTCGCGGATATCGGACGCCAAGGCCTTTTTCTCTTCTTCCAGCCGCTCGATCTGCTCGATGAACTGGCGCAGTTGGTCTTGCGCGGCCTGTTGC
>JANXYD010000341.1 GCA_025350265.1 Hyphomicrobiaceae bacterium
TCTCACTCAATACCTATTTTTTCAGAAATGTTTGCGGCGACCGTGCGAGCATCGGTCGGTTCACGAGCGACTTCCAGGTTTCGTCCTATGACCAGTTGCTTGGCGCACTGCCGGATTTTCTCACCACGCGCGTTGCCTACAAGCTCAATCTCAAAGGGCCCGCCGTCAACGTCGCCAGCGCCTGCTCGACGTCGCTGCTCGCGGTAGCGCAGGCGTGCCAGGGCTTGTTGAATTACCAGTGCGACATGGCGCTCGCAGGTGGCGTTTCAATAACGCTGCCGCAAAAACGAGGTTACCTCGCGACGGAAGGTGGGATGGTGTCTCCAACCGGTCGCTGTCGGCCGTTCGACGCCGGTGCCGACGGTACCGTTTTCGGCAGCGGTGCCGGTGTTGTGGCGCTCAAGCGCCTTGAGGATGCAATCGCGGACGGCGATTATGTGTGGGGCGTAATTTGCGGCTTTGGGGTCAACAACGACGGTGCCGCCAAAGTTGGGTTTGCAGCACCCAGCGTGCAGGGCCAAGCGTCTGCGATCAAGCAGGCGCATAGCATGGCTGATATTACGGCCGATGCGATCGGCTACGTCGAGGCGCACGGGACCGGCACGCCACTCGGCGACCCGATAGAATTCGCGGCCCTGGTCGAGGCCTTTCGTGCCACGTCGAGCAAGACCGCACACTGTGTCCTTGGCACCGCAAAGGCCAATCTTGGTCATCTCGATGCGGCGGCCGGTGTCATTGGGCTGATCAAAACCCTGCTGGTGCTCGATCGCGAAATGGTGCCGGGGTTGTTGCATTTCGAGAAAGCCAACCCGCATCTGGCGCTCGACGGCAGCCCGTTTACGATTTCGGCCACCAACAGACCTTGGCACCGATCCGATAAGCCACGCGTCGCGGGGGTTAGTTCGTTCGGCGTCGGCGGAACCAACGTCCACGTCGTCGTCGCAGAGGCTCCGCTGCGGTGTCGGGTCGACGCACCGACGGGCCCCGTGCTCATTCCCGTTTCCGCGCGATCGGAAAGTGCGCTCGCTCAGTTGAAGGTCAATCTGGCGGCCGCGCTCGACGGCACCGATGCGAACGATTTAGCCAACGCCGCTTCGACGCTGCAGCGCGGTCGTCGCCCCTTCAAATATCGTTTCACGTGCGTCGCGCAAAACATTCAAGAGGCCCGCGCTGCGTTGACGGCAGCTCAGATGCCACGCGCGGCATTCAAGAGCCTTGACGTAGCCTTTCTCTTTCCTGGGCAGGGTTCACAGCACGTCGGCATGGCGCGCGAGCTCTACGCAGTGGAGCCGGCGTTTCGCGTGGCATTTGATCGCTGCAATGAAATTTTGAAGCCCTTGATGAATTCACCCCTCGTCGGCGTGCTCACGGACGACTGCGCGCACGTGAACGAAACGTGGTTCGCGCAGCCGGCCATCTTTTCGGTTTCCTATGCGCTGGCGGCGTTGTGGGAGAGTTTTGGCGTAACGCCAAGTGTGATGGTGGGCCACAGCGTTGGCGAGTTCGTCGCCGCGTGTCGCGCCGGCGTCTTCGGACTGGAAGATGCGCTGTCACTTGTTGCCGCGCGCGGGCGCCTGATGCAATCTTTGCCCCGTGGCAGCATGCTTTCCGTGCGCCTCGGAGCAGATCAGGCAGCCTCCAAGCTCGGGCCAGAGCTGTCTCTTGCCGCGATCAATGGGCCACAGCTGGTGACCATCGCTGGGCCGACCGAGAGCATCAATGCGCTTGCTCGCTCGCTCGACGGGGAGGGGATCGCGTGCCGCGTGCTCGAGACGTCGCATGCCTTCCACTCGGCAATGATCGAGCCGGCGGTGGCTCCTTTCCGCGACCTGATGCGTATGGTCCGCCTCTCATCGCCGAAGACGACGATAATTTCGACGCTGACCGGTGCGCCGCTGACGGATGCGCTCGCCGTGGATCCAAACTACTGGGCTCGCCACATGCGCGAGACGGTTGCGTTCTCCGCTGCGATCTCACAACTCAGGTCGCGCGAAGCTCTGGCGCTGCTGGAAGTTGGACCGGGCGTAACGCTCGCGACCCTGGCGCGTCAACATCAGGGCTCGGCCTTGCAGCCCATTATCTCATCGATGCCAGCATCGGGTTCAGCCGATTCAGAGTCGATCGCCCTGCGCAAGGCGGCCGGAAAATTGTGGGAAGCAGGTTCAATCCTCGACTGGGATGGCATTTCCGCCAGCAACAGCCACCGTCCAAGCCGGATACCGCTCCCGACCTATCCATTCGAGCGCCAACGTCATTGGATCGATCGGCCGGATGCCGACGCAATTTCCACCCCCCTCAACTTGCCCGACGACGCCCCCAAGATCGCATTGTCCTTGAACACTGGAATAACTGTGATGAGTCCTGCAGCATTGCCCACCGCTCCTCAGACATCCAAAACCGCCCTGCGCGAGGCTGTTGAAACGCGGCTGGTCGAGATCTTTCAAAAGATTTCCGGCCTCGAGCTGGCGGCGACGGATCTTGACCGTTCGCTGCTGGAGCTCGGTTTCGATTCGCTCCTTATGACGCAGGCCGCGCGCGCGATCCAAAGCGCATTCGGCGTCAAGATAGCGTTTCGGCAGATGTTGGGAGAACAAGGCAGCTTGGCTGCACTCGCAACTTGGATCGAGGCGCGCGATCCTAAGATCGACGTGCCGCGGCCGTCGACACCGGCTGCATCCGCGCCACCGAAACTGGCACTCGTCGCGTCGGCATCCGTCGCCGCCTTACCGGAGGTTATCGCTGCAACCAGCGTGGTTCCAGCGCTCGCACCCACACTTCCGGCGGCTGTATCCGCAACGGGTGTGGAGCAGCTGATGCGTGAGCAGTTACAGCTCGTCTCCCAAGTCGTCAGCGGGCAGATGGAAGCACTCAAGGTGCTCGGTGGTGTTGCTGGCGCGCAAGCGGCGGGCGTTTCGGCCGCCGCAACAGCGCCGGTAGCGCGGGTTGCGCCCGTTGCTTCCGCGCCGGTTGCACCAACTGCGCCGACGGTGACACCGCTTGCCCAGCCGCGCGCCCCAGCCGCTATAGCGACAGCCTCTTTCGGTCCATTCAAAGGGCCTCAGGCGAAAGGTGCTGATGAACTTACTCCGCATCAGAAGGCAAATCTTGCGGCGCTGGTCGAGCGGATGGCGAGACGCGCGCCGAAATCCAAGGCGCTGACGCAGGCTCATCGGGCACGGCTGGCCGATCCTCGCGTCGTGAGCGGCTTTCGCGACATCTGGAAGGAAATGATCTTTCCAGTGGTCGTGGATAAATCGCAAGGCTCGCGCCTCAAGGATATCGACGGCAACGAGTATATCGATATGCTCAATGGGTTCGGGCCGATCATGTTCGGCCATCGGCCGGAATTCGTCGAGACCGCGATCGCCCGGCAATTGGCCGACGGCCTCGAGATTGGACCGCAGACGCCGCTCGCCGGTGAAATTGCAGAGTTGTTTTGCGGGCTGACCGGCAACGAGCGCATGACGTTTTGCAATACGGGCTCGGAGGCTGTCATGGCCGCGTTCCGAGTGGCGCGCACGGTCACCGGACGCGAAAAGATCGTGATGTTCGCTGGGGACTATCACGGAATGTTCGACGAAGTTCTTGTGACCGCTAGGGGCGGCCGCCCGAACGCGCTGCCGATCGCGCCTGGAATTCCGGCAGACAGCGTCGCCAACATCAATGTGCTCGACTACGGCGTGCCGCAGTCGCTGGCATGGATCCGCGCCAATGCGAACGATATCGCCGCAGTGATCGTCGAACCGGTGCAGAGCCGGCGGCCAGACTTCCAGCCGATCGCATTCCTCAAAGAGCTGCGCGAAGTGACACGGGAGGCGGGCATCGCGCTCGTCTTCGACGAAATTGTCACCGGCTTCCGCGTTCACCCCGGCGGCTGCCAGGCTCTGTTCGGCATCCGCGCGGACATGGCGACCTACGGAAAAGTCCTCGGCGGCGGCATGCCCATCGGCGTGCTCGCCGGCAAGGCTGAATATATGGACGCTCTCGACGGTGGCGCGTGGGCCTATGGCGACCAATCCGTGCCCGAGGCCGGCGTCACTTTCTTCGCCGGCACATTCGTCCGTCATCCGTTGGCGCTCGCCGCCGTCAAGGCCGTCCTCAAGGAGTTGATCGCGCAGGGACCATCATTGCAGGAGCGCCTGACGGTGCGCACGGCGGCGCTTGCCGGCCGGATCAATCAGGTGTTCGAGCGCTATGCAGTGCCCACACGCATCACGCATTTCGGCAGCATCATGTACTTCCGCTTCCCGGCGGAAGAACGGCTTGCGGGGTTGTTTTATTATCTTCTTAGAGAGCAGGGTATTCACGCGCTCGAGGGCTTCCCCTGTTTCTTGACGACCGCCCATTCCGACGCGGATATCGATCAGATCGTTGCCGCCTTCGAAAGTGCCGCACGCCAAATGCGAGCGGCGCAGTTCCTGAGCGGGGCAGCGCCCGTCGAAATCGCCGCAGCGGCCGCGATGCCGCTCCGTTGTCGACTGACCGAAGCACAACGCGAGGTTTTTCTTGCCGCGATGCTGGATCGCGAAGTGTCCACCGCGTTCAACGAATCGCTCGTTCTTGATTTGCGCGGACCTCTCGATAGTCCCGCGCTGCGCCGCGCACTGAATGTCGTTGTGGCCCGGCACGAGGCACTTCGGGCGCATGTCGACAGCGACGGAGAGCACCTGGTCATTGCGCCATCGCTCGAAATTCCGCTTCGTGAACTAGATCTCTCGTTGGTCGCCGACGAGGGCCGTACCGACGCCTTCAATCGGATACTCGATGAGGAAGCGCGCACGTCATTCGATCTTCACGCGGCACCGTTGATGCGGGCACGGATCGTGAAGCTTGCAGCCGACCATCACGCGCTGGTTATGACTGCGCACCACATCGTATGCGATGGCTGGTCGACAAATGTCATCCTCGATGAACTGGGCAAGCTTTACACGGCCGCAAGGGAAGGAGTGACGGCGACCCTGCCCGACGCGCTGAGTTTTGCGGCTTACG
>JANXYD010000356.1 GCA_025350265.1 Hyphomicrobiaceae bacterium
GCCACGGAAGCCGAAGCGCGTGGAAGCCGAGGTGTTGTCGCTGCCGAGGTCGACGTTGCGGTTGAAGCCGTCGTTCCAGGCGACGATGACCTTGTTGACCTGGCCCCAAACTTCGAGCGAAGTCTTGCGGGTGCCCTTGCGAGCGGTGGTGGCTTCGAGTTCAGCGACGCGCTCCTCGAGGTCTGCACAGCAATCTCCACCGAGGTCAGCTGCGAATGCGTTTGTGGACAGTACACCAGCGGCGGCGACGAGCGCCAGACGGCTAGCCGACTTCTTAAGTCCCCCGAACATCATTATTCTCTCCGTTTGACACTGTTAAGCCACGAACCACGCTACGACCTGATACTGACTAGGCAGATACTCAGAAATACGCAGGTAATTCACAAAAGGCAGGTTACGTTCACCGGCTCGGTCTTGAGTTTCGACTACCCGTCTTTGCGATTGCCAGGGCAGTTCGACTTTGGGACGGTGTCCTTTGGGGTTTCCCGTCCGACACCAACTCTTGACCTTTCCGAGGTCTGGAATACGCAAAGATGAAGGAAGGGTAAAGCTTCATCGTGCCGGACGCGTCGTCTTTGGGCTGCCATGTGGCCGAATCGCCGCAGATTGACCCGGAAGACACGGTGAATTTCAAGCGAAAAATGTGGATTGACGGCGAAATTTTTGGTCTAATTTGCTGATTCGGAACACTAAAGTGACCCCACCTCGGGTTCTTGCCGAAATTTTGAATGTTTGCCGCAAAAATGAGCGCGCGCGGGGCGGTGCCGCGCTGATCGGAGCATCCAAGCGTCGCGGCTGACTGAAATTGCGCCGTTCCCAGCTACATCGTCACAGTCATCATCCCCGGACTTGTGGCGAGGACCCAAAGTGCTGCTAATTCAAGCTTGAGCTGGTGGCGCTCTGGGTCCTACCCACAAGGGGCAGGATGACAGCGGAGATGACTTGCCCTGGCGTTGGCCCGAGCGGACCTCCGAGCATGACAAAGACAGCACTTGCCCACGATATCTGCGTCTGCGGCGCTGGCCCGGCGGGATTGGCCGCGGCATTGGCGGTCGCGGCCAAGGGCCTGGCGGTGACGGTGCTAGGCCAGGCCTTGCCAGGCGCGGCGACGACGGCAGCCGAACCCGACACGCGTACGACGGCCATCCTCGGCGACGGGGTGACGCTGCTCGAAAATATCAGCGTGTGGGGCGCACTTGCAGGCGTATCGGCGCCGATCGCTGCCATTCGCGTCATCGACGATCGCGGCGGATTGCTGACGGCACCCGAGGTGCTGTTCCAAGCTGGCGAACTGGATCTGCCGGCGTTCGGTTATAATGTGCCGAATTCCGCCTTGAGGGCTGCCTTGCTGGCTGCGGCCGAACGGCATCCGCGCATCACCCTGGTGGCGACCGAGGGCGTTGTCCAGATCGTCGCTGGCGCAGACAATGTGACGTTGAAAACGACCGAAAACACCTCGTTTGCAACGCGATTGCTGATCGCTGCCGACGGCAGATCGTCGCTGGCACCGCGCGCCGCCGGCATCGCGATGCGGACGTGGACATATGATCAATTCGCCATCGCCGCCAGCTTCGGCCACAGCGCGGCGCATGACGGCATCTCGACAGAATTGCATCGCCGGCCGGGGCCGCTGACGACCGTGCCGTTGCCGGATGGAGCGGATGGCGCGCGCTCCGGCCTGGTGTGGGTCGAGACGCCCGACGAAGCCCGCCGCCTGATGGCGCTCGACGACGAGGCGTTCGGAGGGGTGCTGCAGCGGAGGTTGAAGGGTTTGCTGGGCGACCTGCGCGGGGTCGGCCGGCGCGCGACGTTTCCGCTCGGCGGGGCAATGGCCACCAGCGTTGCGAGCCATCGCATCGTGCTGGCGGGGGAGGCTGGGCACGTGCTGCCGCCGATCGGAGCACAAGGGCTCAATCTCGGGCTGCGGGACGCGGCCGCCATCGCCGATGCGGTCGCCGGTTGCGCTGACGGTGATCCCGGCGGGCCGGACGTGATGGGCACCTATGCGCGGGCGCGGGCGTCGGATCTGGTGTCACGCGAAATCGGAATAGATTTGCTCAATCGGTCGCTGCTGGTGGATTTCTTGCCGGTGCAGGCGATGCGCGGGCTGGGGCTGCACGCGCTGGCCAACAGCCGGACGTTGCGGCGGGCGGCGATGCGAGCCGGGTTGCGCGGGCCGGGCGAGGTGCCGACGCTGATGCGCAGACTTGCCAAGACGGCTGGAGATGTCAGATAGACGTCGCTTCGCGAATAGGGCTATCGCCCTATGACCCATTCGGGGGACGTGTCCCCCGAACCCCCTCTGTTTTTTGAGTAGTAAAAAGAGGGGAGTTCGAGGGGGCACCCTCGACCGGGTCATAGGGCGGGAGCCCTATTCGCGCAGCGACACAGCCCCCCGAAAGCCCCAATGCATCCCGTCGCCACATCCCGCCTGCTCGACGTCCGCTACCGGCTGGAATACGCCGGGCTCAGGCTGCTGGCGGCGCTCGTGCGCTGCATGCCGCTGGAGGCAGCGGTGGAAATGTCGGCTGCGGCGTGGATGCTGATCGCTCCGCGCCTGCGCCGGCATACGCGCGCGCTGGAAAATCTGGCCATTGCGTATCCGGAAAAGACACCGGAGGAGCGCGAGGCGATCGCCTTGGCAATGTGGGGCAATCTCGGCCGGGTGATGGCGGAAACAATGCGCATCGACCTGCTGATCAAGCAGCCGGAACGCTTTGATTTCGTGGACAAGAAAGTGCTTGATCGCTATCGCGGCAAGATGGGCCCGGCGGTGGGCGTGACGCTGCACATGGGCAATTGGGAATTGGCGATCTGGCCGTTCACGGCGGCCGGGCACAATCCGGCGGCGATCTTTCGCATGGTCAAAAATCCCTACGTCGATGCTTATTTGCGCAAGCAGCGACAAGGATTGTTTCCCGGTGGGCTGTTCGGCAAGGGGCAGATCGAGGAAAACCAGCGCACGGCGCGCATTATGACCGACTACGTGCGGCAGGGCGGGCGGCTGGCCATCGTGTCGGATCTCTACGACCGGCAGGGTATCGCGGTGCCGTTTTTCGGCCAACCCGCGCGCTCGGTGATGGTGCCGGCGATGATTGCGCGGCGGGTGGGCGCGCGGGTGTGGATGGGGCGCTGCCTCAGGATCGGGACGGCAAGCCGGTTCCGCATCGAACTGAAGGAATTGCGGGTGCCGCGCACAGCCAATCAGGCGGATGACATCAAGGCAGCGACGGCTGCGATGCAGGCGCAGTTCGAGGCCTGGGTGCGGGAAGCGCCGGAGCAATTCATGTGGTCGAACCGGCGGTGGAGTTGACGTGAGCCACGCAGTCGCGCGTGTGATGATCGTCCCCGAGGCGGCTTTGCAAATCTGAATGACATTAGAATCATTATATTTTCGAGGGTCCGGATCGACAAATACTGCCGCATTCTCCGACGCACTGCGCGATCTGGATAGCAGCGACTGCGTCATCTCGTTGCAGTGACCGTGGCCGCGCTTGCCGACGCCTGGATTGCCTGCGCACGGTCGTCACCGAGGAGATCCCGATGACCCGGCCAACGCTGCCCCCGGATGCGACCGCCTTGAGCGTGGACGCCACCGCCACGCCTGCCTTGGCCGGCATGATGGGCAAGTGTCCGCGCTGTGGCCAGGGGGATCTGTTCCGGCGCGGCTTGATGTTGCGCGACCGCTGCCGTGTCTGCGATCTCGATTTCACGTTTATCGATACTGGCGATGGGCCGGCGGTGTTCGCCATTCTCATACTCGGGTTCCTGGTACTCGGAATGGCGCTGATCGCAGAATTCAAGTTCGGCGCGTCCGTGTGGTTTCACGTTGTCGCGTGGGGTTTGCTCACGCCCATGCTGGCGATTCTTATCTTGCGCGTGCTGAAGGGGCTGTTGATCGGCTTGCAATACCGCAACAAGGCCGAACAGGGCCAACTGGCCAAGAAATGACGCCCGAGTTGGAAACGCAGCCCTCGCCTCCGAACAGCATGCTTGGCAGGTGGCGGCATGCCGGCCTGATGGCTCCGGCGATCGCCGTGCTGGTGGCGATGGCGGTGTTGTGCGGGCTTGGCACCTGGCAACTTCAACGCAAGGCGTGGAAAGAGGCGCTGCTGGCCGCGATTGCCGAACGCAGCACGCAAGCGCCGGTCGACATCGGCGACGCGATATTCGCCGGCGGAGCGCAGGAGACGTTGCCCTATACGCACGTGCGGGTCACAGGCCGGTTTCTGCATGACAAAGAGCGGTACTGGTTCGCCGACGGCCGGCTCGGCAGCGGCTTCGACGTGTTCACGCCGCTAGAGGTGGGGGCGGGCAAGGTCGTGTGGGTCAATCGCGGCTATGTGCCGGCGTCGAAGCGCGACCCCGGCACCCGCGCGCAGGCCCAGATCCCCGGCGCGGCCACCGTCGCCGGGCTGATACGGTCTGGGGGCGAGCGCAACGCCTTCACGCCACCGAACGACGTCGCTGGGAATGTCTGGTTCTGGCGCGACATCGCGGGCCTGACGGCATCGGCGTTTGCACCGGGCGTAACGACGGCCCCGGTGATGATCGACGTCGACGCCAGCCCGGCCAATCCCGGAGGATGGCCGGAAGGTGGCACCACAATCGTAACGCTGCCGAACCGGCACCTCGAGTATGCGGTAACCTGGTACGGCCTTGCGCTGACACTGATCGGTGTTTTTTTTGCCTTCTGCCGCACACGTCTGAGGCGTGACCCGGAATAAGTGTTAAAGACGCAAAAGTTGGTCCCGCCGAACGTTCGCTTGATGTATACTTCCGCAGCGATTACGGCTCACCGCGCTCCGCCGTCGAAGAGTGCTTGCAGATAGAGTAACACTTACAGTGGATTATGTGTCGACCCGGGGATTGGCACCGAAGCTTGGCTTCGAGGACGTTCTGTTGGCCGGTCTCGCGCGGGACGGCGGGTTGTACGTGCCCGAACGTTGGCCGGTGTTGTCGCATCAGGAAATCGCTGGCTTGGCCGGGAAGCCGTTCCACGAGGTCGCCGTCGAAATCCTGGATCCGCTAACCGGCGGGGCTATTCCGCGCGTCGCTCTGGCCGCGATGTGCAAGGCCGCCTACGGCAGCTTTGGGCATGCTGCGGTGACACCGCTGGTGCAGATCGCGCCCAATCAATTCGTGCTGGAACTGTTCCACGGCCCGACGTTGGCGTTCAAGGACGTCGCAATGCGGCTGTTGGCGCGGCTGATGGATTATGTGCTGGAGAAGCGCAATGCACGCGCCACCATCGTGGGTGCCACGTCGGGCGATACGGGCGGCGCTGCGGTAGACGCCTTTCGGGACGCGCGCCGTGCAGACGTCTTCATATTGTTCCCCGACGGACGCGTATCCGACGTGCAGCGCCGCATGATGACGACGCCGGATTCGCCGCATTTGCACGCGCTTTCGATTGCCGGCAATTTCGACGACTGCCAGGCACGCGTCAAAGACCTGTTCAACAACCTGCCGTTTCGTGACCGGGTGCAGTTGTCCGGCATCAATTCCATCAATTGGGCGCGGATCGCCGCCCAGGTGACCTATTACTTCGCCGCAGCGGTCACCCTCGGCGCACCTCACCGTCCCGTGTCGTTTGCAGTTCCGACCGGTAATTTCGGCGACATCTTCGCGGCTTACGTCGCCCGCCAAATGGGATTGCCGATCGAGCGGCTGACGATCGCAACAAATAGCAACGATATTCTCGCGCGCTGCGTCAAAAACGGCATTTACGAAACCCGTGACGTGGTTGCCACCAGTTCCCCGTCGATGGACATCCAAGTCTCGTCCAATTTCGAGCGCTATCTATTCGAGGCGTCGGGGCGTGACGCGCAGTGCGTGAGGCAATTGATGAACGGTCTCAAGCAGTCAGGTCGATTTGAGCTGGGCACGAGCCTGGCTGCGGCACTGCACGGCGAATTTTGCGCAACAAGCGCCGACGAAATCGCTGTCGCTGCGACTATCAAACGGGTGTTTGAGCAGAGCGGCAATCTGCTCGACCCGCATACGGCCTGCGCGGCACATGCGGTTTCGATGCAGGGTTGCCGTTCGGTGCCGGAAATTATTCTGGCGACCGCCCACCCGGCAAAGTTTCCCGACGCGATGCAGAAGATAATCGGTCTGCGTCCCGCTCTGCCATCCCGCCTGGCGCGCCTTATGACTGATCCCGAGCACATGACCCAATTGCCGAACGACAATCGCGCCATCGAAACGTTCATCGCGCAGAAAACGCGTGTCTTGCAGGCCGCGCCACTCGGAGATCGCGCATGACCGAGGCCATCCGAACAATGAACAAATCCGCGGGCCACACGGCGTTAAGCCAAGTGGCCGGAGCTATTACGACACTGGCCAACGGCGTCCGCGTCGTTACCCAGCACATGCCGCAGGTGGAAACCGCATCGCTCGGCGTCTGGGTCGATGTCGGCGCGCGCCACGAAACAGCCGCCGAAAACGGCATCTCGCATTTCCTTGAACACATGGCGTTCAAGGGTACGACGCGGCGCAGTGCGCGTGCCATCGCCGAGGAGATCGAGCAGGTCGGCGGCGAACTCAACGCCGCAACCGGCCTCGAAAGTACCGCCTATTTCGCACGCGTCCTGAAGGCCGACGTGGGGCTTGCACTGGACATTATCGCCGACATCCTGCTGGAGCCGAAATACACCGCCGACGAACTGGAGCGCGAGCGCGATGTGATTTTGCAGGAAATTGCCGCCACTCGAGATAGCCCCGACGAGATCGCCTATGATCTGCTGGCGGACGTGGCATTTCCGGGCCAGTCGATCGGTCGCGCCATTTTGGGTACGGCCGATACGGTTGCCAATTTCTCCGTTGCCGATTTGCGCGGTTTCCTCGGCAGCCATTATCATGCGGGCAATCTGGTGGTCGCAGCCGTCGGCCATGTCGATCACGCGGCCGTGGTGCGCCATGCGGAAGCCTTGTTCGGCGGACTATCGCCGCGCGATGGCAAGGCGGGCGCGCGGTTTGCCCCGGCGACCTATATCGGCGGGACCCGGCATTCCACCAAAACGTTTGAGCAAAGCCATCTATTGATGGGCTTTGAAGGTCCTGGGTATCGCGACCCATCGTTCTTCACGGCGCAAGTCTTTTCCGGCCTTTTCGGCGGTGGGATGTCGTCGAGACTGTTCCAAGAAGTGCGCGAGCATCGCGGGTTATGCTATTCGATCTATTCAAGTTTCTGGGGACTCGGTGATACCGGCATGCTGAACATCCACGCCGCCACCGGCCACGCAATGCTACCCGGCTTGATCGACGTGGTGCGCGCGGAGTGTGAGCGTGTGGCCGGCAGCCTGCCCGATGCCAGGGAAGTGGACCGCGCCAAGGCACAACTGAAGGCCGGGTTGCTGATGAGCCTCGAAAGTTCCGGCTCGCGCGTCGAGCAGGTGGCGCGCCAAGTGCTGGTGCACAACCGCGTTATAGGTGCCGACGAATTGGTGGCGCGCGTCGATGCCGTCAGCGCAGCCGACATCCGCGCCTTTGCCGAACAGATGCTGGCGGCCAAGCCTGCATCTGCGGTGGTCGTCGGCACCGGCCGCAAGAGCGTGGCAATGGCCCAACGCGCCGCCGCAGCGTTCGCAGCAATGCCATCACAACCGATCGCTGCAACCGCTGCCCGCCCTGCCGCGTGATGGTCCAAATTCAGTGCTCTGATCGCCGCACAGGATAAAGACGGAGACCCGTTCACTCTCGATGACCTTTCTTCTTTCAGCTTCGCGCAACGCGAACGATTTCGAGCTCAAGGGCCGGAACGTGTGCCTGCGCGCGCCGGTGATGGGAGACTATCCAGCGTGGGCTGATCTGCGTGCGGCGAGCCGCGACCAGCTCGAACCCTATGAGCCGGCGTGGACCCGCGACGAGTTGAGCCGCACGACTTTTCGTCACCGCCTCAAGCACTACGGTCGCGAGGTGGCGCAAGATCTCGGCTTCGCTTTTTTCATCTTCGATGCCGCCGGGGGCAGGCTGATGGGGGCGGTAACTTTGTCGAACGTTCGCCGCGGCGTCGCGCAGGCGGCCAGCGTCGGCTACTGGATGGGCACGCAAGATTGCGGTCATGGCTACATGACGGAGGCGTTGCGACTGCTCGGACCGTTCGCGTTCCGCACGCTGCGGCTGCATCGTCTCGAAGCGGGTTGCGTGCCCGACAACGTCGCCTCCATGCGCGTGTTGGAAAAGAGCGGTTTTGTGCGCGAAGGCATCGCGCGGAAGTACTTGTGCATCAAGGGTATCTGGCAGGATCACGTGCTGTTCGCGCGGCTGGCGGACGACCCTGTTCTGGAGGCGCACGGCTGATGCGTCAGAGGGGCTGGAGGGGCTGCACGGCAGGGGCGGCAATGGCAAGACGCGTTGCGGCCTTTGGCTGGCTGGTGCTGGTCGGCTGTGCCGCACTCGCGATCGCGACGCCAGCCATGGCGCTAACGGCCGTCGAGGTCGGCAAGGAACTCGATCGCATCGACATCAACGGCCTGGGTGCCTCCGTGCGCAATGTCGGCGACCAGTTGCAAATTGAAACCGCGCCAGGCACCGACGGCCTGACCGATCGCATGTCGGTGACAGCGGCGACGCGCGGCTCAAACCCGAACTGGTTCACGTTCGCACTGCGCAATGCCAGCGACGTGAGAGCCGAGCGCTGGCTGACTGCGGACCGCTACAGCCAAGCCGGCTCGGGGATTCTGTGGCCACGACTGGATGCGCGCCAGATCGAAGCCGTCACGCCTTCGATCGGGTTCCTGCCCGAAAACCTGGCGCTGGATGGCACGGACGCATTCCGGTTGACGCTGGAGCCGGGTCAAACCGTGACATTTGCGGTTGAATTGGCACCGGGGGCGAGCCCGCGCTTGAGTGTGTGGCGCGCATTGGACTACGAACGGCGATCACGCAACAAGCAATTGTTGTATGGCGTATTGCTCGGCATCACCGGCTTGCTGGCGGTGTTTTTGAGTGCCGTGTTCGCGGCCAACCACAAAATCATATTTCCAGCCGCCGCGCTGTTCACCTGGTGCGTGCTTGCCTATCTGTGCGTCGACTTCGGCTTCTGGCACAAACTGTTTGCCGTCCGACCGGAGGACAACGCGCAATATCGCGCCGCGACCGAGGCCGGCGTCGCGGCAACGTTGCTGATCTTCAGCTACTCGTTTCTCAGGTTGAGCGCCTGGCACGGGTTTGCGCGGCTTTTGTTGCGACTTTGGATCTTCGGCCAACTCGTCCTGGTGGCGGTGGCATTCATCGATCCGAGGTTGGCCGACACATTCGCGCGCCTGTCGATGGGCGGTATTTTTGCGCTGGCGACCGTGATCGTCGTGGGGTTGGCACTCAGGGGCCAGGATCGCGCGCTGTCGCTGGTTCCGGTATGGATGCTGCTGGGCTTGTGGATCACCGGCATGGCGTTTGTGTTCGCAGGCCGCATTCAGACCGATGCGGCCGTAACGGCATTGACGTCGGGATTGGTGCTGATCGTGCTGCTGATCGGGTTCACGGTCACTCAATACGCCTTCCGCACCGTCGAACCCGTGCATGCCCTCGGTTCGGGTGACCAGGGACTGAGGCTGTTGGCGCTGGAGAATTCCGGCGCCGCCGTCTGGGAGTGGAGCGTCAAGCGCGACGAGATCACAGTGGGGTCTGCGCTTGAAGCTGCGCTCGGCCTCGC
This sequence comes from Hyphomicrobiaceae bacterium, assembly GCA_025350265.1. Lineage (GTDB taxonomy): Bacteria > Pseudomonadota > Alphaproteobacteria > Rhizobiales > Hyphomicrobiaceae > JABFRJ01. The sequence goes on from JANXYD010000356.1 coordinate 9,659, forward strand.
CAGCGGCGATCTGCATGCGCCAGCACAGGTGTTTCTCGACCGAATGCATCCCGTCGATCGCGATCGCATGCGACAGGCCCTCGATCATCTCAAGGAAACTGGCAGCGGCGACCTGCGTCTTGAATTTCGCATGCGCAACACCGACAACGACTATCGCTGGTTCGTGCTCGAAGCGGCGACCGATCCGGCGGCCGACCGGCGGCGCACGCGCTGCATCGGACTGGTGCGCGAGACCACCGATAGCCGGTCCGCACAGGAGCGTTTCGACCACGACGCGGTCCACGACGCCGTCACCAATCTGCCCAATCGCGCGCTGTTCCTCGATCGCCTGGGCATTGCCGTCACGCGCGCCAAAAGCGAACCGCTGGTGCAACCCACTGTCATCGTGATCGACGTCGACCGCTTCAAGACTCCCGGTGCCGCATCGCAACATTTCGAGGCCGACGGGCTACTCATCACGCTGGCGCGGCGCATCTCGCATCTGCTTGGGCACGGCGAAACGCTCGCGCGCATCGGCAGCAATCAATTCGGCGTGCTATTGTTGGCGCAGCGGCCGGCGCGCGAACTGCATATGCTGGCCGACAGCATGCGTATCGCGGTGCGCTCGCTGATCAAGGTCGGCGGCATTGAGATCACGCCGACCGCAGCCATTGGTTACGCCGTCTACGACCGCGCGTCGGCAGTCACTGCATCCGATGTCCTCGACGACGCCGAGATCGCCATGCATCGTGCGCGGCGGCAAGACCGCGATACGGTGCAAGCCTTC
>JANXYD010000386.1 GCA_025350265.1 Hyphomicrobiaceae bacterium
CGGCCGGCGCGGTCCATGAAGGTCGCGGTGACGCCGTCGGCCTCCTGGGCGAACGCATCCAGCCGGCAACCGGCGCGTAGCGTCCCCGGCGGCAGGCGCTCGGCCGCCGCCTGCCACATCAGCGCCTGCAACTGGCCTCGATGGATCGAGAATTGCGGCACCGCGTGGCCGGCGTGCAAGCCACGCTTCTCGCGCCACACCTCCTGGCCGAAGCGGTTGAGGTAGATCAGCTCGTGGGTGCGGATGCCGGTTGCGTCCAGCGCCGGGAGCAGGCCGAGATCGGCGAGTTCCCTGATGGCGTGCGGCAGCGTGTTGATGCCGACCCCGACCTCGCGGATCTCGTTGGCCTGCTCGAAGACGACCGACTTGATGCCGCGCGCGTGCAGCATGAGTGCCAGCGTCAGGCCGCCGACACCGCCGCCTGCAATGAGAACTGTCATGATGTGATCCGCATGTGGTCAGTGTTGAGATTATTTCCCTTCGTCGGGCGGCGGCAGAAAATCGACTTCGTGCTTGGCAGACAGCGCGACGACTTCGGCCGGCGTCTGCTCCGCCATGTTGTGGATGCCCCAGAATAGATCGAACAGGCGCCGCGTCGGCGAGACCCAGAAAAAGCATTTCACCGTGCGATCCGATTTGTTGAAGATGGCGTGCGGAATACCCATCGGCATGCGCACGAGATCGCCAGCGTTTGCCATGACCGTGCGACCGTCGAGCATGAGTTCGAACTGCCCCTCCAGCATGTAGATGAACTCGTCCTGGGTGGGGTGGATATGCGGGGGAACGAAGGTGCCGGGCGGGAATGTCGCGTGCCACGACATCGACGTTTCGCTGACCTGCTTGGGCACATAGATCTGGCCGAGGATGTTCCACGAGATGTTGTCGATGCCTTCGCCGGCCTTGGTGACTCCAGGTGTCATGACCATTGAGTTTCCTTTCAAGGTTTGTCCGTACCGACATGCAGATAGCGATCCGTGATGTCAGGATCTGTGCGGAGGTCTTCGCTGGTGCCGCGCCAGACGACGCGTCCCTTTTCAAGCAACGTATGGTGATCGGCGAGCCGCAGCAATGTGCCGACGCTCTTATCGATAACGATGATGGCCTCGCCCTCGGCCTTGAGGCGGGCCAGGCACGCCCAGATCTCGGCGCGGATCAAGGGGGCGAGCCCCTCGGTGGCCTCGTCGAGGACGAGGAGCTTCGGGTTGGTCATCAGGGCGCGGCCAATCGCCAGCATCTGCTGTTCACCGCCAGAGAGCTGGTTGCCGAAGTTGCGTCGGCGTTCGGCCAGACGCGGGAACATCGCGTAGACGGTGGCGAGCGTCCACTTGGGCGCGCCGAAGCGTTGCGCCGCGGTGGCGACCAGATTTTCCTCCACAGTCAGCGTGGGGAAGACCTGGCGGCCTTCGGGCACGAGGCCGAGCCCCTGCTGCGCGATGGCGTAGGGCGGTGCATTCGTCAGGTCACGCCCCTCGAGCGTGATGCGGCCGGCGCTGACGGGGAGCAGGCCGAAGAGGGCGCGGATGGTGGTGGTCTTGCCCATGCCGTTGCGACCGAGCAGGCCGACCACCTCGCCGGCAGCGACGGCGAGGTCGACGCCGAACAGCACCTGTGCCTCGCCGTAACCAGCCTCCAGTGCTTCGACGCGCAGCATCACAGCGGCACCTCGTCGCCGAGATAGGCGGCACGAACGTGCGCGCTGCCGCGGATTTCGCGCGGCGTTCCGGTGGCGATGACGCGACCGTTGACCAGCACGCTGATGCGATCGGCAAGATCGAAGACGGCGTCCATGTCGTGCTCGACCAGCACGATGGTGACCTCGGACTTGAGGCGGCGCAGCAGCGCGATGGCGGCTTTGGATTCTTCCTGGCCCAGGCCGGCCAATGGTTCGTCAAGCAGCAACAGGCGCGGGGCGGTGGCCAGTGCAATGGCCAGTTCGAGCAACCGTTTTTCGCCGTGCGCGAGACTGCCGGCGCGGACGGCTGAGCGCTCGGAGAGTCCGACACGGGCGAGCGCACCGTGCGCTGACTCGTTGAGCGCTGCTTCGTCGCCGACCGGGGCGAAGAAGCGAAAACTCGAACCGGCGCGGGCCTGCGCCGCCACCGCGACGTTTTCGAGAACGGTGAAGTCCGGCAGAATCGACGTAATCTGGAACGAGCGGGCGAGGCCCAGCCGCACGCGCTGTGCCAACGACAGAGACGTAATGTCGCCGCCATCGAAAACGATGCGGCCGTGATCGCTTGTCAGCGTGCCCGACAGTTGGTGGATGAGTGTGGTTTTGCCGGCGCCGTTAGGGCCGATGAGCGCGTGCAGTTCGCCGGGTTCGATGGTCAGCGATACATCGTCGCTAACCACGAGTGTGCCGAAGCTTTTGCGCAGAGAGTCGACGGCCAGCAGAGGTGAGCTCATGGGGCGCCTCCGCCGGTGCGCCGACGCAGCCGCGCGTAGAGGCCTGCCAAACCGCCGCGCCCACCGAGCGCGACGAGGATTAGGATGGGGCCGAGGATCAGCCGCCACTGCTCGGTCAGGCCGGAGAGCACTTCTTCGAGCAGCAGAAACGCGATGGCGCCAAGGATCGCACCCCATAAGGTTCCCATGCCGCCGAGGATGACCATGGCCAGCAATTCGCCCGACCGTTGCCACGTCATATAGGCGGGAGAAACAAACTCGGCCAGGTTGGCCAGCAGCACGCCGGAGATTGCGCAGACGGCGCCGGCCAGTGCGCACGCGGTCAATTGATAGCGGAACGGTTCAAAGCCGATGGCGCGCATGCGGACGGGGTTTTCGCGGATACCGCGCAGCACGCGACCGAAGCGGGAAGCGGTGATGCGTTGCGCCAGCAGATAGAAGCCCGCCAGCAGCGCGAGCGCGACGTAATAGAAAGCCCTGTCGTTGGCGAGGATGTGCGTGCCCAACAGCCGGCTGCGACCCGACAGGGTGAGGCCGTCGTCGCCGCCGTAGGCCGACAGCGAAACGGCAAAGAAGTACAACATCTGGCCGAAGGCCAGCGTACTCATGATGTAGTAGACGCCGCTGGCCCGCAGCGACACGGCGCTGGTGGCTACGGCAAAGACAATCGCGGCCAGCATGGCGACGAGCATCTGCAGCAGGATTTCGTCGACGCCGTGGGTGGCTAGAATGCCGACGGCGTAGCTGCCGATGCCCATGAAGGCGGCGTGGCCGAACGAAACCAGTGCGCCATAGCCGAGGATCAGATCGAGCGACAGGGCGGCGATGGCGAAGATGATCGTGCGGGTGAACACGGAGAGGATAAAGCTCTCGGCGCCGAAGCGGGCGGCCAGCGGCACAAGCACGAGTGCGACGAACATCAAAAGTGCCGGCGTGCGCGGCGGCTGCAGCAGCGCCCTGGTCACCTCGGTCTGCGCATCCCTCATTGCTTCACCGGAAACAGTCCGGACGGTCGATAGAACAGAACCGCTGCCATCAGAATGTAGATCAGCATGGGCGCCAGGGAGCGGCCGGTCTGGCTGGCGGCGGCGGGTGCCAGGACGAGGCGGAGCAATTGCGGACCGAACGCGCGACCGAGCGTATCGATCAGGCCGACCATCAGAGCGGCGACGAAGGCGCCACGAATGGAGCCGATGCCGCCGATGACGATGACAACGAAGGTGAGAATGAGCAGGTTGTCGCCCATACCGGGTTCGACGGATAGGATCGGCGCGACCATGGCCCCGGCAAAGCCTGCGAGCATGGCGCCGAAACCGAACACGATCATGAACAGGCGGCCGATATCGACGCCGAGCGCGGATACCATCGGTGCATTCGTTGCGCCGGCACGGACCAACATGCCGACGCGCGTGCAATTGATGAGCAGGTAGAGCACGCCGGCCGTTGCAAGGCCAACGCCGATCAAGGCGATACGATAGACGGGATAAAGCAGGCCATCCATCAAGGCGATGCTGCCCGAGAGCAGGTCCGGCATGGGCACGCTGAGTGGTGCGGCGCCCCAAACGGTCTTCACGGCCTGATTGAGAAAGATGATCAGGCCGAGCGTCGCCAGCACCTGATCAAGATGGTCACGACCATAGAGATGGCGAAAGACCAGCACTTCCAACAGCAGGCCGAAGGCCAGCGCCGCCGGCAACGTCAGCGCGATACCGGCCCAGAAGCTGCCCGTCCACGCGCAGAACATGGCGGCGAGATAGGCGCCGATCATGTACTGGACGCCGTGGGCGAGATTGATGAAATCCATGACGCCGAACACCAGCGTCAGACCGGCGGCGATCAGAAACAACAGGATGCCGAGCTGCAGCCCGTTCAGCGTCTGGACGAGAAGAAGCGCGGTGGACATGCGTCTGTAATTGCCGATCGGAGCGTGAGGTGGGGCGCGCGGTTATTTCATCGTGCATTCGGCGGCATAGGGATCGACAGCATCGGTGAAGACCTTCTCGACGATCTCGGTCTGGTATTTGCCGTCGGCGCGCTTGGCGGCCCGGACCAGGAAGAAGTCCTGCACCGGATACTGATTGACGCCGAACTTGAACTTGCCGCGCAGAGACTGGAAGTCGGCCTTTTTCAGCGCCGCCTTGAGAACTTCGCGATCGGACGTCTTGCCGCCGGTGGCTTTCAGCGCGCTGTCGATCAGTAGAGCCGCGTCGTAGGCCTGCATGGCGAACGTGCCGGGTACGGCGTTATAGGTCGCTTCGTAGGCGGCGACGAACGCCTTGTTTTGCGGGTTGTCGGTGTTGGGCGCCCAGTTGGATCCGGCGAGGAAGCCGACGGCGTCGTCCTTTTGCGCGGGCAGCGTCGATTCATCGGTGGTGAAGGCGGACAGGAACGGGATGTTGACGAGGCCGGCCTGACGGTATTGCTTCACCAGATTGACGCCCATGCCGCCGGGCATGAAGGTGAAAAAGGCGTCGGGCTTGGCGGCGGCGATTTTTGCCAATTCGGCGGAGAAGTCGAGCTGGCCGAGCGGGGTGTAGACCTCTTCGACAACGTCGCCCTTGAACATGCTCTTGAAGCCGGCGAGCGCGTCCTTGCCGGCCTGATAGTTCGGCGCCATCAAGAAGACGCGCTTGAAACCTTTATCCTGCGCGTACTTGCCGAGCACCGCGTGGACCTGATCGTTCTGGTAAGAGGTGACGAAAAAATTCGAGTTGCACTGCTTGCCGGCGAAATTCGAGGTACCGGCATTCGGGCTGATGAGGATGGCGTTGGAGTCGGTGACCGGCTTGTGAATGGCCTGCAACACGTTGGAAAAAATCGGTCCGACGACGAAGTTGACCTGATCGCGATCGATCAGGCCCTTGACCTTGGTGACAGCCACATCCGGCTTGAGTTCGTCATCGACGACGATGACTTCGGTGTCGACGCCGCCGAGTTTTCCGCCGAGCGTCTTGACTGCGAGATTGAAGCCGTCGCGGGCCTGGCCGCCGAGTACCGCCGAAGGCCCCGACAGGGTAACGATGAGACCGATCTTGAGCTTTTCCTGGGCGCCTGCCGCGCTGGCCGATAGCATGATTGCAGCCATTGCCGCCACGACGTGAACGCACCGCTTCATGCTCTCAGCTCCATCCTGTAGACCATCGGGACCATATCGCTACGCATCCTGCAAATACACCGGGGGAAGTCAAACACTCTCGATGCAAGTTGCCTACACTATTGGCCAATTTTTAGAGCACAGCGGTGGCTTCGATCTCGACTTTGGCGCGATCTTCGATCAGTGCGCGAACCTCCACGGCGGTCATGACCGGGAAATGGCGACCGAAGACGCGCCGATAGGCTGTACCAAGTTCCTTGGGCCGGGCGAGATATTCGGCCTTGCTGGTGACGTACCAGGTCATGCGCACGACGTGATGCGGCTCGGCACCGGCTTCGGCCAGCACGGCGACGATGTTGCGCAGCGCCTGTTCCGTCTGGACGATGAAGTCGTCGCTTTCGAACACCTGGGTGCCTGTCCAGCCGACCTGGCCGGCAACATAGATCTGCCGCCCGGTGGCTTCGATGCCGTTGGCGTAGCCTTTGGCGGGCGCCCATCCGCCCGGCTGAAGAATTTTATGCATGGGCGGCATCATCCTTCGCTGCGGCGGTGCGCAGGCGGAAACGCTGCAGCTTGCCGGTTTCCGTTTTGGGTAACGCGTCACAAAAAACGATGGAGCGGGGGTATTTGTAGGGCGCGATGGTCGCCTTGACGTGGTCCTGCAAACGGCCACCGCACGCCGCGTCACCAACGACGCCCGGCTTGAGGACCACATGCGCCTGCACGATCGTGCCACGTTCGGCATCCGTCGCGGCAACGACGGCGCATTCGGCGACATCGGCGTGGCTCAACAGGGCGGCTTCCACTTCCGGACCGGCGATGTTGTAACCGGACGAAACGATCATGTCGTCGGCGCGGGCGATGAAGTGGAAAACGCCGCGGCCGTCGCGCACGAAGGTGTCGCCGGTGATGTTCCAGCCGTCGCGCACGTAGGAGGCCTGGCGTGGGTCGGACATGTAGCGGCAGCCGGTCGGGCCGCGCACGGCGAGCAGTCCGGGCTGGCCATCGAGGACGGATTTCATGTCGGCATCGACGATACGGGCCTCGTAGCCGGTGACCGGCCGCCCCGTGGCGCCCGGCGCCGCATCGGCAAGCCGGTTGGTGACGAAGATGTGGAGCAGTTCCGTAGACCCGATACCGTCGAGGATCGGCTTGCCGGTTTTTTTGATCCACGCGTCGTAGACGGGCGGCGGCAACGTCTCGCCTGCCGACACCGCGACCCGCAACGACGACAGGTCGGCGCCCGCGTCCATGGCGGCCAGCATGGCGCGGTAGGCGGTCGGCGAGGTGAAAGCGATGGTCGCCTTATAGGTTTCGATGATCTTGATCATGTTCGGCGGCGAGGCGTTCTCGAGCAGGGTGGCGGTGGCGCCGAAGCGCAGCGGGAAAATCGCAAGGCCGCCGAGGCCGAACGTGAAGGCCAGCGGCGGCGAGCCGACGAAGACGTCGTCGGGGGTCACCTGCAGCACCTCGCGGGCGTAGCCGTCGGCGACGATCAACAGGTCGCGATGGAAATGCATGGTCGCCTTGGGTTCGCCGGTGGTGCCAGAGGTGAAGCCGAGTAGGGCGACGTCGTCGCGGCCGGTGCGGACGGCCTCGAATTTCACGGGCTTGTCGAGGGCGATGCGATCGAGTTCGGCGTCGTGATTGGAGGTGCCGTCGAAGGCGACGACGCGTTTGAGAAAACGGCTACCTTCAGCGCATCTGACGATGTCGTCGGCGATACGGTTGTCGGTCAATGCCAAACTGATTTCGGCCTTGTCGACGATCTTGGCGAGTTCGCCGGTGCGCAACATAGGCATGGTGTTGACGGCGACGCCACCTGCCTTGGTGACGGCGAGCCAAGCCGCCACGAATGCCGGATTATTGCCGGAGCGCAGCAATACGCGATTGCCAGGCATGACGCCGAAGTCTTCGACCAGCGCGTGGGCCAGGCGATTGGACCAGTCGGTCAGTTCCTTGTAGGTGCGGCGGCGGCCGTTGCCGATGAGTGCGGTGCGGTCGCCAAAGCCGCGCGCGACCATGCGGTCGGTCAGTTCGACGGCGACGTTCAAATAGGGCGGGTACTGGAACTCCGGTCGATCGAGAACGACGATGGGCCACTGGTCCGGCGGCGGCAACCGATCGCGGGTGAACGTATCGACGTGGCCGCTGGGGCCCAATGCGGCGTTGTCGCGGGGATGGTTGGATTTGACGTGAGACCACCAGTTTTTCAACATCGGACGCTCTTTCGTGAAATCTAGTCGCCTTGAAATGCGGGACGGCCCTTGGCGACGAAAGCATCGTAGGCGCGACGGAAATCGTGGGTCTGCATGCATATGGCCTGCGCCTGCGCCTCGGCCTCGATAGCCTGATCGACCGACATGGACCACTCCTGATCCAGCATCGTCTTCGTCATCATATGGGCAAACGTCGGCCCGGCGGCGAATTGCGCGGCAAACGCCATCGCTTCAGCTTCCAGCGCCTCGGGCGCGACCAGCCGATTGTAGAAGCCCCAGCGTTCGCCTTCATCGGCGCTCATTGTGCGGCCCGAATAGAGCAGATCGGCGGCGCGGCCCTGACCGATCACGCGGGGCAGCATGGCGCAGGCGCCCATATCGCAGCCGGCCAACCCGACGCGCGTGAACAGGAACGCGGTCTTGGCAGTGGGAGTGGCAAAGCGCAGGTCGGAGGCAAGCGCAATCATGGCGCCGGCGCCGACGCAAATGCCGTCGATGGCGCTGATCACGGGCTGCGGACATTTCCGGATGGCGCGTACGAGAGCGCCGGTCGTGCGGGTGAAGGCGAGCAGGCCGCTCATGTCGCGATCCAACAACGGGCCGATGATGTCGTGCACGTCGCCGCCGGAACAGAAGTTGCCACCGTTCGAACCGATGACCACGGCCTTGACGGCCATGGCGGATGGGTCGCCCGATGCGAGCGCTTCGAATGTGGCGCGCAATTCGGCATAGGAGTCGAACGTCAGCGGATTTTTGCGTTCAGGCCGCGCCAGCGTGATATGAGCCACGGCGCCGTCCAAGCGCAGATTAAAGGTCTTGGGATGCAGGATTGATCCGCTCATTGCCTATCCTTCGGTTCCAACGCGTAACGACGATCGAAGATATCGAGCAGCAGATCGGCGTGGGCGGGCGCGATATCGGACAGAATTTCCGCGATCCAGCCTTCGTGGGCGGCTGCCATCGTGCGAAACTGCTTGAGCCCTTGAGGCGTCAGGGACACGACGAACGAGCGACGATCGCCGGCCGCCGTGGAGCGTACGACGAGGCCATCCTTCTCCAGGCGATCGACGATCACGGTGGCGTTGCCGTTGGAGACGAGCAACTGACGCGACAGCGCCGTCATCGTCAGCCCCTGCGGCTTGGCCGATTGCGCCTCCCGCATCCGGGCTTCGCGATAAAGCGCGGCCATCACGTCGAAGCGCGGCAGCGTGCTGTCGAAGCGCACGCGCAATCTTTCACGCAATTCGGCTTCGATGCTGCGCGTCGTCCGCAACAGCCGCAGCCACAGGCGCAGACGTTGCTTGCTGGTATCGGCGGTGGCCGCGACGTTGCGGCTTCGTCTTGCGGTCACGCTCACGTTTCACCCCCGGCGACCGCAATTGCCTGGCCGGTCACCGACCGCGCCGCCGGCGAGCACAGCCACAACACAGCCGCGGCGATTTCGTCGGGCTCGATCAGACGTTGCTGCGGGTTGTTCTTCACGAGTTCGAGAGTGGCTTGCTCTGCCGTGCGACCGGTTTTTGCGATGATGTTGGCGATCGTTTTCTCCAGCAGGGGCGTCGCGACGTAGCCGGGGCAGACGGCGTTGACGGTCAGCGGCGTACGCGCGTATTCGGCGGCCAACGCGCGCACCAGTCCGACGACGCCGTGCTTGGCGGCGACGTAGGGCACCACGTAAGCATAGCCTTTGACGCCGGCGGTGGAGGCGATGCAGACGATGCGGCGCAGACCGGAGTTATCGGCTTCATTACGCAGCAAGTCGGGCAGGCACGCGCGGATGGTGAGGAAGGTGCCGGTGAGATTGACGTCGATCGCCGCCTGCCAACTGGCCGCGGAGACGCGGTTAAACGGCTGGCTATCGGCGCCGCCAGCATTGGCGATCACCATATCAACCGGCCCCAAGGCTTCGCGCGCTCGTGCAGCAAGACGCAGGCAGTCGTCCTCGCGTGTGACGTCGGTGTGGCAGGAGAATGCATGCGGCAAGGTCACGGCGACGGCCTGCAAGGCGTCGAGGCGACGGCCTGCCAACGTTATTCTCGCGCCCTCCTTCGCCAGCAACCGAGCGATGGCTGCGCCGATACCGGAACCGCCGCCGGTGATCAAGACATGCTTGTCGGTGTAAGCGGCCATCAGACTTTACCCGCAAAAACATCCGGGCGCGCGATGAGGCGCTGCAATTGATCGCGGCCGGCTTCGTAGGGCTTCGGCCATTCGACGCAACCGTAACCCTGTCTGGCCGCGGCATGCAGCGTCCAGTAGGGATCGGCCAAGTGGGGACGGGCGAGGCAGCAGAGATCGGCGCGGCCGGCCATCAGGATCGAGTTGACGTGGTCGGCTTCGGTGATGTTGCCGACGGCCATGGTCGCGATGCCGGCCTCGTTGCGCACGCGATCGGAGAACGGGGTCTGGAACATGCGCCCGTAGACGGGTTGCGCATCACGCGTGGTCTGACCGGCCGAGACGTCGATGATGTCAACGCCGCCCGTTCGCAACAATGCGGCGACTGCGACGGCGTCTGCCGGTTGTATACCCCGAGTGCCGACCCAATCATGCGCGGAAATCCGGATCGAGATGGGCTTTTCGCGTGGCCACGCGTCGCGTACGGCGTGGAAGACCTCGAGCGGAAACCGCATGCGATTTTCAAGGCTGCCGCCGTAGTCGTCGGTGCGATGGTTGGTGACCGGGGTGATGAACGCGGACAGCAGATACCCGTGGGCGCAGTGCAATTCGAGCATATCGAAGCCGGCGCGCGCGGCGCGGGCCGTTGCGCGCGCAAAGTCGTCGCGGACCTCGACCATGTCGGCACGCGTCATGGCGCGCGGCGTCTGATTAGATTCAGACCAGGCAACAGGCGAAGGGGCAAACAGATTCCAATTGCCGCTGGTCAACGGCGCGTCCATGTCCTCCCAGCCGAGTTGGGTCGAGCCTTTGGCGCCGGCATGGCCAAGCTGCATCGCGATCTTGGCGCCGCTTTCGACATGCACAAAATCGACGATGCGTTTCCATGACGTTTCGTGCGCGTCGGTGTAGACGCCGGTGCAGCCGGGGGTGATGCGCGCGTCCGCCGACACGCAGGTCATTTCGGTGATGACCAGCCCCGCGCCGCCCTTGGCGCGCTCGGCATAGTGGACGAAGTGCCATTCGCCGGGCAAGCCATCCACCGCGCGATACTGCGCCATCGGGGAGACGACGACGCGATTGGACAGCTGCATCTCGCGCAGACGAAACGGCACGAACATCGGCGGGCGCGCGACTGCTGGCGGCTTGCCTGTGGCGCGAGCATCGAACCACGTCTCCGCGCTTTCGAGCCAAGCCTTGTCGCGCTGTCGCAGGTTTTCGTGACTGATGCGCTGCGAGCGGGTGAGCAAGGAATAGTTGAACTGCACGGGGTCGAGATGCAGATAGCGCTCGACATCCTCGAACCATTCAGTGGAGTTGCGCGCGGCATTCTGCAGCTTGAGCACTTCGAGACGGCGGTCGGCCTCGTAGCGCGCGAAGGCTTGCGCCAGCATCGGTTCGCTCTGCAGATAATCGGCCAGCGCGATGGCACTTTCGAGCGCCAGCTTGGTGCCGGAGCCGACCGAAAAATGCGCAGTGGCCGCAGCATCTCCCATCAACACGACGTTGCCGTGCGACCAGCGCTCGCAGAGCACGCGATTGAAATTGAGCCAGGCGGAGCCGCGCAAATGACGCGCGTTCGACATGAGCGAGTGGCTGCCGAGAGTTCGCGCGAAGATTTTCTCACAGGCGGCGATGGCGTCCTCGGTCGACAGAGCATCGAAGCCGAGACCGCGCCAGGTTGCTTCCGAGCATTCGACGATGAAGGTCGCGGTGTCCGGCTCGAACTGGTAGGCGTGCGCCCATATCCATCCGGCCGTCGTTTCCTCGAACACAAATGTGAACGCCTCGGCGAAGGTTTGCCGGGTTCCGAGCCAGATGTACTTGCAGGCACGCACATCGATGTCGGGTTTGAAAATATCAGCGGCGGCGGAACGGATTTTGGAATTGACGCCGTCGGCAGCGACGATCAGGTCGTAGTCTCTGTAAATCTCGACGGCGCCGATCTCGGTCTCGAAGTGCAAGACGACGCCGAGCGCTTTGGCCCGGTCCTGCAGGATACTGAGCAAGGTGCGGCGGCCGATCCCGCAGAAGCCATGACCGCCGGAACGCTGCACGGTGCCGCGATAGTGGACGGCGATGTCGTCCCAATAGACGAAGTGCTTGCGAATTTCGGCAGCGCTGTCTGCATCGTTGCGGGCAAGGTTGGTGAGCGTTTCGTCGGAGAGCACGACGCCCCAACCGAAGGTGTCATAGCGCTTGTTGCGCTCGATCACGACCACGTCGTGCCTGGGATCCCTGAGTTTCATCAGGATCGCGAAATAAAGGCCCGCCGGTCCGCCACCCAGACACGCGATACGCATGAGCACCTCCGAGGCTTCTCCGGTTTCGGGAAAGCCTCAGACTATACCGTGGCGCAATTACTTCAAGCCTAAAATACTTGTTTCATGCTTGAAATGTCTAGAGGGCGGCGAATGCGGTGCACTGCGAAGACGCGAGCGGCGCAGTGACTTCGGTTTCGGCAGCCGCCGGCGTGCGCCATCACCCTCCCTGCTCGCTCGACCTTGTTCCGATCGACTGGTTCTTCGCTAGGTTCCAAGCGCTGTGGTGCAAAGCCGCAAAAGGCACCGTCGTCGACCTGTAGGACGCCACCCGGATCCTCGTCGCAGGCTCCGAACCTGACGAGCGTCTCAACTATATCCGTGGCGGGCGCTATGTACGGTCGGACCGATTCTGCCCCGGTCGGTGAACTCAAATCGACAAAGGCGCCGACGGAGGAAATGAATGCCACGTTACCGGACAGCGCCGAAAGATCCGGCGCAATAAATTTAGTTCGAGCAATCACGCACGACGCTCGCGGCGAAGCGTGGAACCGCAATCCGCCAAAACGGCTTCAGCGGCAAGCAATGTCAAACTACCGATTTGGTAGCTGGGCAATCGACCGACAGCCGCGGCAGTTTTGTCTGCTCATCCCCCAACTTGCGGAAATGAACAAAATGAGATCGCCAAGAGCACACTGGTCTGCTCTGGCCCATCTCAACGCTCACACAATGGAAGATATCAGACAAGTTCCACCGTCGCTAGACAGATCCAGCGCAGAGACCGCGGTGCCGAACGGTGCCGAAAGACACTGGCCTCGCGGCTGGCTACGATCTAACCTGAAGATTGGGCACGGCCACTGTCCAAGCTGCGCCCAAGGAAACCGGCCGGAGCGAACTGACAGTGGCGAGCAAGACGCGTACCGTTCCTTCTTGGAGTGACGTTAAGGCGCGGCTTGCGCAGTTTGATCGGGCTAGTCTCATCAGTCTTCTCGGCGATCTGCACGATCTGAGCCGCGACAACCAAGCCTTTCTCAATTCACGACTCGGTCTCGGTGCCGATCCCCTGGCGCCATACAAGAAGACGATTTCCAGATGGATCTATCCGGACCTGCGGCGGAACCAGGACACATCAATTGCCAAAGCAAGACACCTGATATTGCGGCGCGGTTTCTGCGATGAGCGAAACGAGCGAGCGGCGCAGGCGCATCCTCATCGTCGGCGGTTACGGCATGTTTGGCGGCCGCATCACAGAACTGTTGGCCGATGAGAGCCAACTTGAGCTGATTGTCGCTGGGCGCTCGTCGGCACAAGCACAAGTCTTTTGCGCGCATCTAAAGACGCAGGCAACCCTGCGCGCGGAGTGTTTCGACCGCGCGGGTGATGTGTTGACCCAATTGCGTACACTCGCTCCCGACATTGTCGTCGATGCAAGCGGCCCATTCCAGACCTACGGCGATGATCCCTATCGGTTGGTGAAGGCGGCGATCGCGCTCGGCATCAACTATCTCGACATCGCCGATGGCAGCGCCTTCGTCGAAGGGATCACGCAGTTTGACGCTGCGGCGAAGAAAAAATGCGTGTTCGTTCTGTCCGGCGTCAGTAGTTTTCCGGTGCTCACCGCCGCCGTAAGCCGGCAACTTGCCAAGGGTTTGAAACGCGTCGACACGATTACCGGTGGGATCGCGCCCTCGCCCTACGCCGGTGTCGGCCTCAATGTTGTCCGCGCAATTGCAAGTTATGCTGGAAAGCCCTTACGGCTCATCCGCGACGGCCGCCCGACATCTGCCTACGGGCTGACAGAGACAAAGCGCGCGACGATCGGCCCACCTGGGCGATTGCCGCTTCGGAGCACTCTGTTTTCTCTCGTCGATGTGCCCGACCTGGCGGTGCTGCCTCAGCAGTGGCCGCAAGTGCGCACGGTGTGGATGGGCGCGGGGCCGGTGCCCGCAGTGCTGCATCGCGCGCTGATCTGTTTGGCATGGAGCGTACGCCTACGGTTGCTGCCATCGCTGACGTTCTTGGCTCCACTGTTCTTTCGCGCTATTAACACCATGCGTTGGGGCGAGCATCGCGGCGGCATGTTTGTCGCGGTCGACGGCGCCAGCACCGAAGGTGCCACGGTGTCGCGCTCATGGCATCTCGTCGCCGAGGGCGACGATGGCCCGCTGATTCCTTTGATGGCGGTAGAGGCTATCATTTGCAAATGTCTGGCCGGTGTACCGCCGCTGCCCGGCGCCAGATCCGCAATCTCCGAACTGGAACTCGATGACTATAATGCGCTGTTCGCCCGCCGAGCGATCAGTCACGGTTTTCGCGATACGAGTTCCGAGGCGGTAACCCAGCCCCTATACCGACGCCTTGTCGGCTCAGCGTTTGACCAGCTACCAGGGCCCATCCGCTCCATGCACGATATTGGCAGCACGTGTTTGGTAACCGGCGCAGCGGACGTCGAGCGCGGGTGCAATCTGCTATCGAAACTGATAGGCTTGCTATTTGGGTTTCCGGAATCCGGACAGGGCATACCGCTGAGAGTGCGTTTCACGCCGGAGGGTGACGGTGGCGAGACGTGGCAGCGTTCTTTCGGAGCACGCGCGTTTTCCAGCCACCAAGTTGCCGGTATTGGTCGCGACGACAAACTGCTCGTCGAAACCTTTGGCCCCTTCGCTTTCGCGCTCGCGCTGGTATGCGCCAACGACAGGCTTTCCTTGATAGTGCGGCGCTGGAGTTTCCTGGGATTGCCGATGCCCTCGGCGTTAGCTCCCTACGGCGACGCCTTCGAATGTGTGCGCGATGGAAAGTTCCATTTCAACGTTGAGATTTGCCTGCCTATCGTCGGCCTCATCGTGCGCTATCGGGGCAGCCTTGAGCGCCAAGCGTCCGAGACTTCAGGACTGTAGCTGCTCGTGCTTAAGGCAATGACAAATCAGCTCAGAGGGAAAAAGGAAGTCGTTCGGCTCTTGAGTGTGCCGTTGTCCGTTGCCCCGTGCCTCACTCTGGCGCTAAAACCATAAGCGGACGTAGCGAGGTAGCGCACGATTCACTGTCGCAACTTCAGCACCGGGTCAACGAACGAACCCGCTCACGCGGGAGGCTGCTGCACGAGGGGCCGGAGCAAGTGGTTGGGTCTGCGGTAACCAGTTGAAGCGTTGGCGTTAACGGGCGGGTGCGCCGGTCTTGAGGATGAAGGGGTCAAGTACTCCAACCTCAAGACAGGCACCCCAATGACCGAGAAGCCATCAAGCACAGCACCTGTAGCCCCCGCGCCCATCAGCGATCTGCGCCGCCGCATGCTGCAGGACATGACGAACCGCAGCTTCGGCGACAAGACGCAGCGCGATTATATCCGCCACATCGAGACGTTTGCCAAGTTCCTCGGCCGCTCGCCGGATACGGCGACTGGTGATGATGTTCGGCGTTTCCAGTCTGAACAGATTGCCGACGGCGCACAGCCGCCGAAGATGAATACGCAAGCCTCGGCGTTACGCTTCTTCTTTACCGTCACCCTTGGCCGCGTCGATCTCGCGCACCAACTGGCGCGCACCAATTATCCGCGCAAGTTGCCACGCATCCTGACGCCTGACGAGGTGGGGCGCCTGCTCGAAGCGGCACCCGGGCCCGGCCTCCAGTACAAGGCGGCGCTCGGCATCGCCTATGGCGCCGGACTACGCGGTGGCGAAGTCGTCATGCTGCGCGTCAGCGATATCGACAGCAAGCGCATGCTGATCCGTGTCGAGATGGGCAAGGGCCGCAAGGATCGGCACGCGATGCTGTCGCCGCAACTGCTCGATCTGCTGCGTGCGTGGTGGCGGCAATCCCGGTCACAGAGCTGGCTATTCCCCGGCCAGGACCAGATCCTACCGCTGACGGCGCGGCAGTTGAACCGCGTCTGCCACATGGCTGCCGATGCAGCCGGGCTGGGTTCGTGGGTGACGCCGCACACGTTGCGCCACTCGTTCGCAACGCATCTGCTGGAGAGCGATATCGATGTGCGGGTGATCCAGGTGCTGCTCGGCCACGCCAAGCTCGACACGACCGCGCGTTATACGCACGTCGCGATCAACACGCTGCGCACGGTGATGAGCCCGCTCGAACGGTTGAACTTGCCAAAGGAAGGTCCACCGGCCTAACGCGCTGCCGTCATGGCTCGGCCATCACTGGAGGTCGCGGACATCTTCCGCGATTACGGCCCTGCTTGGCGTAACGCCAATCGTGGGCACGTGAGCCTGCCGCAGTTGAAAGTGATGAGTGCCATCGAGAACTGTCGTACAGCGGTTCTCGGCGGTCACGTCGCGCGCTGTGAAAACGGCGCGTGCGGCTTCACGACCATTGCCTACAATAGTTGCCGCAACCGCCACTGTCCGAAGTGCCAGGGCAGCCAAGCCCGCGAATGGATGGAGGAGCGGGCGGCTGAGTTGCTGCCGGTGCCGTACTTCCACATCGTGTTCACGTTACCGACCGAGATCGGCGACATCGCGTATCAGAACAAGGCGGTGATCTACGATGCTCTGTTCAAGGCATCAAGCGAGACGATGTTGCGGATTGCTGCCGATCCGAAGCACCTGGGCGCCAAGATCGGTATGACGTCGGTGCTGCACACGTGGGGCTCGGCAATGACGCATCATCCGCACGTGCACATGATCGTGCCGGGCGGTGGGTTCTCGGAAGATGGCTCGAAGTGGCTCGCCTGCAAGCCAAACTTCTTCCTTCCAGTGTTCGTGCTCTCCAAACTGTTCCGGCGGTTGATGTTGGAGAAAATTGCAGCCGCGCATGCGACCGGCAAGCTCACGTTCTTCGGCGTGCACGTGGCCCTGGCCGATGCGGCGACGTTCGAAAAATGGCTGATGTCACTCAAAAAGAAGCGCTGGTTCGTCTACGCCAAGGAGCCGTTCGCCGGCCCGAAGGCGGTGCTCGCCTACCTGTCGCGCTACACGCACCGCGTGGCGATCTCGAACAGCCGGTTGATCACGGCCGATGCGTCAGGCGTCACGTTCCGCGTCAAGAACTACCGCGTCGATGGTGACGCCCGCTATACGACCATGACGCTGGCGTCGGCTGAGTTCATCCGCCGCGTGCTGCTGCACGTGCTGCCGAAAGGCTTCCATCGCATCCGCCACACCGGCTTCCTGGCGAGTAGCGGCAAAGCCGACAACATCGCGAAGGCGCGAGCGTTACTGGCCGTGCCGGCATCTGATCCCAATCCGGTCGGAACAACCGAACAGGCCACCGCAGCGTTGGTGCGCACCTGCCCTTGCTGCGGCGGCGCGATGCACATCATCGAGACCTTCGAACGCGGCGAGACGCCCCGCCACTGCGCCGAGCCCTCGCGCCTCATCATTCGGATCGACACGTCATGAGCAGAGCCCACGCACGCTGGAAAGCCGTAAAAAAGTGCTGGTCATCGACCGGCCAGCGTCAGCTGTTGCTGACCCCACGCCGAACGCACCGACGGGCGCCCCAACCGCTGCTCCACGTGGCCTCTTCGGATCGATTGCAGGTGCCATTGTCGGTCGCACCACAACGTCGGCACGCGCTGACCGCCGGCCACCAAGTGCACCGCCAGCCGCAATCCCCATAGAGCATGCGGCACCACCGCGCCACACCGTCCCGCTGGTTCATTCCCTGAAGGCTTCCGGACAACGGCCCCAGTGCGCGTGGCATCGTCCATGCGGGCCGTCATCCGAAACCCTCTACAATAGTGTGAGTGAGGTCGTGACGTATTGTGTTCGACCATTGGACCGGTCATCAGGGGCAAAGCCGACGTCAAGAGCATGCTGGGACGTCATTTGTTTAGGATGTAACGACGCGAACTCCAAAGGGACGCGGCGGACGAAGTACCAAGTGCCATTGCGGCGGGTCAGAAAATCGGACATGCGGCGGCGGTGTGTTAGACGGTTTGTTAGACGATTTGTTAGACAGTTTCCTTGCTCTGCCGGAGTGATGCTCTGGCAGTGTGCGCACAGCATAGCCGTGCCTCCCGCGGAAAGGCTTGTAATGATTGATAATTTCATGGATTGGCTCTCCTCGTTGGAGAGCGCTTCGATCTTCAGTCGATCAGAAGACTGGAGCGGGTGAAGGGAATCGAACCCTCGTCATCAGCTTGGAAG
>JANXYD010000401.1 GCA_025350265.1 Hyphomicrobiaceae bacterium
CGTTTTCAGGATTGATATTGAGAGATTTTTTATTGCGGGGATAAAGTAATTGAATAGGGGCAAATATGTCTGTCAACTGGATATTTAGTTGATACTTAATTCCCTGACCAACTACCGCCAAAGGAACAGAATCACTTTCACGCAAAAAACGACCAGGATCATCATGAACGGCCCGCCCCAGAACATTGGCCATCCCATGCCGTCGCCCCACATATGGCCGTGCCACCCCTGCCATGGCGGCAGTTGCGTAGGTATCGGTGGTGGTGTCTGCTGCGCCTTGGCTACCGTGGGCAGCCACAGCGGAAGTGCGGCTGTCAAAAGCGCTGAAAGACGTACGGGGCGCATAGCCGGATCTCCTTGATGCGTAGCAATGAGCTACCCAACAACGGACGACGACCCGCTGTCTTGATCCTGATCAACGCGATGCGACCAACACCAACGCAAGCAGGCGGACCTTGCGGCCCGCCCTTGGTTGCGTTCGAATATTTGCGTGCTTACCAGATATCCCAGCGGATGCCGGTGCGCAGTTCATGGTTCAACTGATCGTTCAGGCGAATGGTGCTGATGCCGTTGGCGCTGGCGACACTGAGGTGGCCGCTTTGCCACATCATGCGGTAACCGTTGTCCCAATGCATGCGCGGTGACAAGTCGAAGCTGACGCCTGCGGACGCCTGCGCGGCAAAGCCCCAACCCATCATCTGTGCCGAGGTCGTATAGGTATAGGTCTGCAGCAGACCGCCGAGCGCCGTCGTATTACATGCAGGCTGCACGTTCGACGTCACGTTTGGAATCGTGCTCAGAAACGCAACCGTTGTGGTCGTGCTGTCTTTGCACTCGTAGACTTGCGTGCCCTTTTGATTGAGCTGATGCAGCGCCATGCCAGCGCCCGCGCCGATGTAAGGGTGGACCTTGCCGTCGCGATTGAAGTCGTAAAAGCCGCTCATCAACAGCGTCGTATTCTGATATTTGATGTCTTCGTTCAAAGTGCCGATGTAGCGATTGTTGACGTATTGGTTGGCACCCGAGCTGTACGTAGTGCCGGTCACCGGATCGGTATAATTGACCTGGCCGACCGTGCCGATCTGGTTTGTCGTCTTCACCAGCACCGATGACTGCGTGCCTGTTTCGATCGCTCGCTCAGGCCGATAGTCCATGGTGAATTCAGCACGCAGCGACGGTGTGATGTACTTACCAAAACCGACCGAAAGGATGCTCGTTTCCGTCCAAGAACCCGGCTGGTCGATTGCCAGCGGCAATCCGTCATTGCTGATGGTGCCTGCATTCTTCACACCGATGCCGACATCGCCGCGCAGGTACCACTTATAGGTTTCCTGATACTCCCGCGGCACGGGGACAGGCACCCCGCCCGAGCCGTAGTCGCGTATCCCGTCGGCCGCGCCGTTGCTCAAATCTCCGGCGTGTGCCGGCATGAAGGCGGCGCACAGCCCGGTCAGTCCGATGGCAAGGCAAGCTGAAGTCAGTCTCATCCCAGTGATCCCTGTGGCGGCGAAGCGAGAGCAGGTGCTCAGCGCTCGTGCTTGAAATATGCCCACCGGACAACGGGATCGATGTTTGCCATGTACTCTCCCGGGCCGGCCGTGACGGCTTGCCTACGCACACGAGAGACAACCGGGATGCGACACTCAAAACACCGAACCCATTTCCAAACCGATAGGGTCGACTAACTCCGACGCCCGTCGGGTCACGCTTCCGCACGACACGACGACGCTACAACGGCAGTTTGTTTCAGAGTGCTTCGGATAATGTGTGAAACGGTTTTCCGACTAGAAGCACGGCAAGAAAAGGCACCAGGGTCGCCATGCGACCTAGCGCAAGTCGACGCGCAGGCCGACGCGGAACTGATGGGCGTACATATCGTTGACGCTCATTTTCGGCAGCGTGGCTGGCGCGGATGGCGCAGCCGGATTGTAAGTAACCGCCATATCGCTGGTCCGGGCGTCGCCGGTGTAAAGGAAGCGATAGCCTGCATCGAGGCTGACGCGATCGACGAGCTTGGCTGAGAAGCCCGCCATCAGTGCGCCGGCGGCATTGGTCTTAGTTGCGCCATCCGTGACAATCGTCGCTGTCGCAGGCGGTGAGCCGCACGCCGTACAGATCGCCGATCCATCTCCTGCCGTCGTGGTATTGCGCGCGAACCCAAGTCCGACGCCGAGATAGGGCGTGAAGCGTGTACGGGTGTCGAAATCGTAATAAAGGTTGGCGAGGCCGACCAGGTGCTTGACGCCGAATTGGCCCTGCGCGCTGCCCAGGCTGTTGTTGGCCGAACCGCTGACCGATGCAGCATTGCCCCAGTCCACCGTCAAATCGCCGCGCACGCTCGGCGAGAAGTACATCCCGAGGCCGCCACCCCAGGCACGGCTGTTGCCGATGCCTGCGCCGAAAAAGTTGTAGTTCGGCGCTTCGCTCAAGCTGCCGAAATCGTTGTGCGAAGCCGTGAAGTCGCCACGCACATAGAACAGTGCCGGCCGCGACGACGTCTGCGGCACGTACCCGCCGTCATCCTTGATGCTGCCATTGTTGAGGTCGGCGGCGAGCACGCTGGCGCTGTTGAGCACCAGAATTGCGGTCGCGGCGAGCAGAGCACGGTGGAGCTTTTTCATAATCTACCTTTGTGGTGACGCCTTCGGACGCCGCCGAAAAGCTTCGGCGTCCTGTTCCCCACGCGGGGCCGGCTGACTGGGGAGCAACAACTGTTTGTCTGCTCAGAAGATGCCCTGCAAAGGTTGAGAGACCTTTAAAGCGCGTGCCAATTTCAGACGTGCGCCACGCGCCGACGCAAAAACGCCCGGCATTGCCGCCGGGCGTTGATGGCTTCGTGCGAGGAAAGGTGAGTTCGGAACGGTCGACGTCAGTGGCCGAGCAAGGTCTGGATCATCGCCGGCGCGAAAATACCGATCGCCGAGAAAAACAGGCCGATGCCCACCAGCCCGGATGCCATCCACAACAGATACACGATATGCGTCAGCAGATAGACCGACGCCATGACGATGGCGATCTGGAAGGCGGCCGAGGCGATTTCGTAGCTATGATACTGGTTGGTGAAAATATCGCGCTTGGCTTCAGCCTCGATCGCGCGCGCCTGCAGTTCCGTGCGGCCTTCGCCCATATTTTCGTGATGCGGCCCGGACTTCGGTTCGCTTTGGTAGCGCGCCACGTCCGCACGCCAATCAGCCACGCGCTTGGTCAACCGCTCCTTGACCGCCGGATCTTTCGCCAGCGCCACGTCGATCTCCATCTGCTCGGCCGCCGTCTTCAACGTCGTCTGTCGAATCGTCTTGGCCTGATAGAACGACCACAGGTTGGACGACTGCACATTGCTGGCGATCGAATTGGTCTGCGCGCCCTTGGCCATCGTTTCGGCGACCGCCAGGAACAGGCCGATGATGGTAATGAAGATGGCGATGCGCTTCGAACTGCTGTCGCCGGTGTCGTGTTCAAGGCCGTGGTGGCCAGCGCCGTGTGCCATGTGTCGAGTATCCTTTGATGCGTGCGCGTGAGCCTGATTGCGGACTTTTGCGCTTTGGTCCTATAGCCTGCCCGGCCGGCGATGCAAGCTTTCGGCCGCATTGGACCACATGCTCAGCATGAAACATATGTGTCTGATGGGAAGGTAAACACTGATGCGCGTCAGAGCGCACCCACCGCGACAAGCGCCGCGCGCACCTCTGCGCGACCCGCGTCCGACAGCGGCGCTTGCGGCGCCATCGGCACACCCACCGCGTAGCCCTGCAACTCCAGCGCGCCCTTGATGCAGGCGGCGAGGTTGTGCTTGGCGAACGCCTGGTTGAGCGCCCACAGCTTGCGTTGCAGCACCATCGCTTCCGGCCAGCGCCCGGCGCGGCATAGATTGTAAAGCAAAACCGACGCCTCAGGCACCGCACACGCCGGCCCCGCCATCCAGCCGACGCCGCCGATCAACATGACCGCCGCCGGGATATGCGCCGAAGCCGCGAACACCTGCATGCGCCCGCCGGTCGCATTCATGATCGACAGCAGCCGCCCCGTGTTATTCGACGCGTCCTTGATGTAGCGGATGTTCGGTGTCTTGCAGAGTTCGACGATGGCCGCGATGGTCAGATCGGAGCGCTGGAAGTTTGGGTTGGTGTAGATCACCACCGGCAGCGACGTCGCCTCCGCGATGGCGCGAAAATAGGCCACCACGCCTGCGTCGTCGATCGGGAAATAGGCCTCCATGACAGCCAGGATGCCGTCGGCCCCGAGCCGCTCGTAGCGCCGGGCCTGTGCCACCGCATCGACGATCGTGGTTGCCGCTACTCCCGCGATCACCGGCACCCGTTTGGCGGTCGCGGCGATGACCGTCTCAACCACGACTTGCCGCTGCCCTTCGTTCAGATAGGCGAATTCACCAGTCGACCCCA
The DNA here is from genome assembly GCA_025350265.1 of Hyphomicrobiaceae bacterium. Classification (GTDB taxonomy): domain Bacteria; phylum Pseudomonadota; class Alphaproteobacteria; order Rhizobiales; family Hyphomicrobiaceae; genus JABFRJ01. The sequence continues at coordinate 4,401 of JANXYD010000401.1, forward strand.
ACGGCGTCAGCCCGTGCACGCCCTTGCCGATCAGATCGTCGGAGAGTTTGGCCAACACGCCCGTCAGCACCCGCCCATCACCGTCGACGGGCGACACCAGATAGGGAAACACCCCGTGCAGATCAGCCGACTTCGCCGCCGCTCTAGCCATGTCAGACGACTTCGCAGTCGCGACTTTGTCAGGCGTCTCAGCCGCGTCCATCATATCGTCTCACACGACCGTCAGATGAATATCGTCGACGCCGTCAACATGGCCATGCAGCTTGTCGCCCTTCTTGACCGCGCCGACGCCGGCCGGCGTACCGGTAAAAATCAGATCGCCGGCGCGCAGTTCGAACAACCCGGACAGGAACGCAATCTGATTGGGAATATCCCAGATCATCTGTGCGAGATCGCCGGTCTGCCGCCGTTCGCCGTTGACGTCGACCCAGATCGCCCCCTTCGACGGGTGCCCGATGGCAGCGGCCGGATGCAGCGCCGTGCACGGTGCCGAATTCTCGAACGCCTTGCCGATCTCCCACGGCCGGCCCGCTTTCTTCATGTCGCCTTGCAGATCACGGCGGGTCATATCGAGCCCGACGGCATAGCCGAACACGTGCTTCATTGCATCGGCGGCCGCGATGTTCTTGCCGCCCGACTGCAACGCCACCACGAGTTCGATCTCGAAGTGGAAATCATTGGTCTTATCGGGATACGGCATGGAATTGCCGAGCAGCAGGTTGCCCGGGTTTTTCTGAAAGAAGAACGGCGCTTCCTTCTTCGGGTCGTGCCCCATCTCGCGCGCGTGCTCTTCGTAGTTGCGCCCGACGCAATAGATGCGGTGCACCGGAAACAGGTGCGCGGAGCCGGTGACCGGCAACGTGGGGATCGGCTGCGGCGCGAAAACGTAGGTCATCGTGAGTTTCCCGGTGCGGAAGGAAGTCGTCGCCTGCCTTTAAAGGGCTTTAGCGCACCTGTGAAGCGTGCCGGTGAATTTAGGGCTCGCCCGGGCACCGCCAATGGGCTCACCGAACGACGGTCTTTCGACGGCAACCGTCAACAAGCCAACCAAAACCAGGGCGACGGGACTTCCACGATTCCGCCGATCGTGACCGACTATCCAATCGGTTCGGACCAGCAGCGCTTTTGATCCGGTTCTGAAGGTAGCGGCACGTCCTTCTCCCCATCAGAACGGGGAGAAGGTGCCCAAAGGGCGGGCAGCCAGCGGCCTGCTCATGGCCGTGGAGGCATTCGAAGAACTATAAAACGCAACACAGGGTTAGCTGCATCTCGGTTAATGGCGTTTGCAAAATCTATTTCAGAGCAGCCTTAATTTTGTCTCGCACGCACTCGGCAAAATCCAATCGAGCCGCTCCGCCGATGTCACTTTCCTTGCTACCAGCACCACCAATTTGCTTCACGCACTGAAGTTTAAATTGGTTGTATTTTGCTCTCCAGTTTGCGCCAAGTTTTTTGGCCTCAACTAAATTCGCTTCTGTTTGTTGAATAGCCAAGCATACCACCGTGGCGGTATTTGAGCCCGTGCATTCGGCGGCGAATGCCGGTGAATGAAGTCCCCCTGAAATCATCAGAATTGAAACAGCAAAAATAAACTTTTTCATAGTCATCTCCACTTCATCAAAAAAGTAATGGGAAAATCAGAATAATCCAAGATGCGGAAACGAACTAATCCAAGCACGATCCGCACTGGATCACTCGATCCTAGCCGGAGAGTTGCAGTTGGGCAATCCGGTTGCTTCGGCCGCAACATAGTCCCCGACTGCGGCGCTCGGAAAGCGTCGGAACCCCTTCGTACGACACGCCGGCGACGAAAAATCTCGCTGGCGTATGTCGGCACCCGCACATGCCATTTCCCGCCACGAATTTGGCCGCTGAGCGGCCTCGCCGTGCGGATGCTCCCCCCACGTAGCCAAACCACATCCTGCCCGCCAGCGAGCGATTCCGTGGCGGCAAATCGCGCATGGGTGAAATTAACCACACATCGCCCTGCTGCTACTCTCCCCGCCCCGCCAAATTGCGCCCGCCGAAGAACGGAATGAAGCCCTGCGCCCGGATTTCGGCACGTACCCGCTCGGCATCCGCGCCCTTCAGATACTCGATGACGAAGATGGCCTTGCCGGCCGCCTGCGCCCGCTTGAGATCGCGCACCGACGACGTCACATCGCCCGAACTGTTGCGGCGGCCATCGTGATGGATTCCGTGAAACAGGTCTTCCTTGGCGATGCCGTCGATCGCCGCGACGTAGCTACTGTCAGACAGCAACTCCTCGGCGTTTTGCACCATGATGGCGAAGTCGCTCTTCTTCGCCCGCGCCGCCGCCGCGATATCCTTGACCAGCCGGATCATCTCGCCGCGCGCATTTCCGTTCTGCCCGCGCATCGTTTCCCACGTGTCGGCACGGTCGAGATAGACCCCGTCAAAACCCGCAGCGATCATCGCATTCAGCCGCTGCAGCACAATCGCCTTCCACGCCGGGTCCCAGTAGCGCACCGCGTAATTCCCCGCCCATCCCTGCGTCTTCGACGTCAGCCACCCCGGCGATCCGCTGGCGCAGCAGGATTTCCAATATCCCCGCCATTTTTCAGCTTCGCCGATCGACAGATAGCCGATCACCATCCGGTGGCCACCATTCGGCTTGCGCTTCAACCGTTCGATGACGCTTCTGCCGCCGACGCTATCCGCCTCGATCACGGCCACATCAGCGTCCGTCGACGCCAAGCCGCCCACATTGCCTTGCAACTGATAGGCCCAGCTCTTGGCAGCCCTCAACTGTCCGCGGCCGGCTTCAGCCGCCGGTGCAGTCAGGCAAGCGGCAATCAGCACGAGGCCCAACGTTAACGACAATCTTGAGGGTGTGCGCTTAAACATGGCGGGTGCTCCATTATGCTTAACATTAATCCGCAGCCGCCTTGTGCCAACATTGCCCCGCCAGCACACCCGCCCCCGCGCCAATTGGTTAACGGCTTTCGCTTGCCCCTTCAGCCGCGCCGGCCTAGCGTTTCATCGCACATCGCCAGCCCCAGAGGATCACTCCATGCCGCGCGCCAGCACTCTGAAGGGCAAATCCGCCATCGTCACGGGTGCGGCACAGGGCATCGGCCGCGCCTGCGCCGAACGACTGGCGAGCGACGGTGTCCGCGTGATGCTGTCCGACGTCGACGCAGCCAAGGTCGAAGCCACTGCCAAGGCAATCATGGCAGACGGCGGCGATGTCCGCAGCATGGCCTGCGACGTGTCCCAGCCCGACGCCATTTCAGCCATGCTCAAGGCTACTGTTGACGCCTTCGGCGGCATCGACATCGCCGTCAATAATGCCGGCATCATTGATTCAGCCGATTTCCTCGACCTCGATCTCGCCGAATTCGACCGTGTCCTCGGCGTCAATCTGCGCGGAGCTTTCCTGGTTGCGCAAGGCGCCGCGCGGCAAATGGTGCGGCAGGTCAAAGCCGGCGGCGCACCCGGCGCGATTGTCAACATGAGTTCGGCCAACGCCCATTTCGGCCTGCACGACCACGTCGCCTATTCTGTCTCGAAGGGCGGTATCGGCCAGATCACCAAGGCTGCCGCCATCAGCCTCGCCAAGTACGGCATCCGCGTCAACGCCATCGGCCCCGGCACCATCGACACCGACATCGTCAAGGCCGTCGCCGACAACCCGCAAGCGCTGCGTAAAATTCTCTCGCGCACCCCGCTCGGCCGCTTTGGCGATCCCAGCGAAGTGGCTGCCATCGCGGCGTTTTTGGCCAGCAGCGAATCCAGCTACATCACCGGCCAGACCATTTTCCCCGACGGCGGCCGCATGTTCTTGAACTACACCGTCGACGTGCCCGAAGGCCGTTGAGATGACCGAGCAACCGCAGCTTTGGCCCGATCTCGCCGGCCGCCTCAAAACCACCGCCTCCGGCCGCGCCCACGTTCTGCCCGTGCGCGTCTATTTCGAGG
>JANXYD010000410.1 GCA_025350265.1 Hyphomicrobiaceae bacterium
CCACCAATGCCGCGATCGAGCAGAAAAGCTAGGTCACCATGCGCGGTGGCGCTGCCACGGCTGATGGCCAGTGTCGTGAGTTGACGCGCACGAGGTCCATCGACCGGGCCACCTTTGCCGTCGCGCAACATGCGCGAAAGATCACGAGCGGAGGTCGCATCGCCGAATGCCGTGCTTTTTTCGAACCATTCCCGTGCCGCGACCAGATCGATGGCTCCACCTCTTCCATCGCGCAGGAGGCTACCGAGATTGCGCATGCACACGGGTACTCCGAGATTGGCTGCGGTCGCATAGGAATGACGCGCGGCAACATCGTCTTTCGGCCCCCCCCGCCCCGACGCCTGCAGAACACCGAGATTGCAGATTGCGCCACCATGGGCTTCCGCCTTCGCATAGCTTTCGCGGGCGCGGACGAGGTCCAGGACAACGCCGTTACGGCCGTATTCATAATTCAGGCCGTCGAGGAATAGCTGGTTCGCCTCGGGGGAGATTTTCTCGCGCCAAGCCTCGCCGAGTCTCCTCGCCTCGGCCTCTGCTGCACGATCGATTGCCGGGTCGATCTTCGGCGGTGGTGGTGGTGTCGGTGGGGATGCCACGGCGACCGAAGCGACTTCGGTCTTGGGCGGCCGCGGTGCCGGCGCGGGTAGGTTCTTCTCGATGTAGCGCTCGGCGGCAAGCCGGCTGGCCGGACTCCACAAGCCATCTACAGTGCCGGTGTAGAGACCGAGGTCGGCGAGTTCCTGTTGCGCGGCCTTGCGCGTTGCTGGCGACAAATCACCCATAGAAACCAGTTCTTTGCGTGCGCTGTCGCCGTCGCTGCCGACGACGCGCGCGCCATCCATCAGGCGCACGGCCGCAGTGCGAGGCTCGGCCGGACCGCCCTCCCCGCGATCGAGCATGCGCGCCAAAGCCAAGCAACTCAGGCCATTGCCGCGTTTGAGTGCCAATTCGAATAGACCGCGCGCCCGCACGAAATCGACCTTGCCGGCCCGGCCGTCGAACCACAACACACCCGCATTGTATGACGACGAGCCATGGCCCATGTCGCTGGCTTTTTCGAACCACTCGCGTGCCCGAACGACGTCGCGCGGCCCGCCGCGCCCGTCCCGCACGAAATTACCGAGGTAAAACATGCATTTCGGAACCCCTTGATCGGCGGCAATTTGATACAGCTCGCGCGCTTTCGCGTCGTCCTTTGGACCACCCTGCCCCATTTCATGCAGTAGCCCCAGATTGCAGACCGCCCACGGGTCGCCCATGGCCTTCTCATAAAGGCTGCGGGCCTTGACATAGTCGATCGGCACACCCTGCCCCAGATCGTACTTCAGCGCCTCGGTGTAAAAGGGCTCGGACTCAGGCGTCACGCGCGCCCGCCACGCTTCGCCGCGCTTTTTCGCCGCTTCCTCCGCGGCCCGGTCGTCGACGGGGACTTCCACGGCCGACGGCTTGGGTGTGGACGAGGTTGTATTCTTCTCGATGTAGGTTTCGGCCGCGTGCCGGCTGCCCGGCCCCCATAAACCATCGACTGTGCCGGTGTAGAGGCCGGCAAGCGAAAGCTCCTGCTGCACCGCTCTGCGGGTCTCTTGCGAAAAGTCGGTCATCGCAACAAGCTCTGCGCGCGCCTTGTCGCCGTCGCTACCGACAACTCGCGCGCCGTCCATCAGTCGCACCGCCGCCGAATGCGGTTCGGCCGGACCGCCCTGGCCATGGTCGAGCATGCGCGCCAGGGACAGAAACGTGAAACCGTATCCACGTGTAACAGCCAGTTCGAACAGCTGCCGCGCTCGCACCAGATCGACAGCCCCGGCCCTCCCGTCGAACCACAACATGCCGAGGTTATGGGTTGCCGCCGCGTAGCCTGCGTCGCTTGCCTTTTCGAACGAAGCGCGCGCTTTGACGAGATCAGCCGGGCCACCCTTGCCGTCACGCAGAAAATTGCCGAGGTAAAACATGCATCTCGGCACACCTTGTTCGGCGGCGCGCTGATAAAATTCGCGCGCCTTCACGACATCGGCCGGACCACCCTGCCCATTTTCGTAAAGAACCCCCAAATTGCACACCGCCCACGGATGGCCCGAAGCCTTTTCATAAAGGCTGCGGGCTTTGACATAATCGATGGGAACGCCCTGCCCCAGATCGTACTTCAGCGCTTCGTCGAAAAACGACACTGATTCGGGCGTAACGCGCGCCCGCCAGGCTTCGCCGCGTTTTTTGGCCGCCTCCTCGGCGGCGCGGTCGTCGACGGCTGCGATCGACAATTCCTTTTTCCACCATGGGAGCGCCTCGGGCTTCAGCACGACCACGGCTGCCGCCGAAGCGGCGAGTATTGCGACCCCGAAAATCCAACGGCCATAGTGTGCGCGTCGGCGCACCGGCAACAGTTTCGCCAACGTGTCGACCAGTGTCGTCGCGTCGGAGCTGAAGCGGGTATGGCGCAATTCCAGCGCATGGCGGCGTGCGAGCGGCTTGATATTTTCCGGCAGATGCTCTTCGTCCGGCATTTTGGCGCCGTCCAGCAGGACCGGCAGCAGCGGAATGCCCCGCTGCAGGGCCGACGCGATTTCCCTGCGCACGAAATCGTGCTCGCCATCGAGCCGGCGCTGGCCGGCCGCGTCGCGCGCATCGAGCCAGCCCGGTCCGATCATCGCGATCAGCACCGAGGACTGCGCGAGGTTGGCGTCGAGTTGCTGGACGAAGTCGAGGCCACCCTTCAGCCCATCCACGTCCATGAATATATCGGTTGTACCGAAGCTCTGTTTCAACCGGTCGTAAACGCGGCCGGTCATCCCCGAGGCATCACCACGACGATAACTGATGAAAATGCCGCCTGCCGAAGATTGCTGCATGACAACGCTCGAAGGGGTAAAATAAAACCTTTTGCTCGCTCTAAAATCTTGCGCGATGCTTCCCAAAGTCTAGGTTACCGCCAGATCAAACGCAATGACGACGATCTCAAACGGGATCGCCAGTGACCTGCATCAGCCAGTCGGTGAGGTTGTAATAATTTGTCACGCGGATGATCTGATTGTTCGCCACCGCGAAGAATGCGCCAGCCGGCAGCACATAGGTTTGGCCCTTGGCGTGCGGCAATCCTTCGTCGGTGTTCTTGTAGGTTCCGACGACGTTGAATTCGGCAGCTCCGCGCGCGCCTTCGGCAGCCGTCAAGATCACGATGTTTTCAAGCGTCTCGCTATAGCAATGCGCCATGCGCGCGTTGAAGGCGCGAAAGGCCTCGCGGCCGAACCGGCGCTCACCCTGGTTGACGTCGTGCACCACATCCTCGGCGAGGCAGGCCAGCATGCCATCGCTATCGCCACGGTTGAAGGCGTCGTAATAGCGGCGCAGCAAAGTTGTGGTTTCTGAGGCAGACATCGGCGGTGCTCCCAAATGATCAACGCCCTGTACCAGCCGCAGCAGCCGCCGTCATCGGGGTGCACGCATGCCCAGCCTCAGACCAATTTTCCGGAGCCTCCCTCGCCTGTAGCTGTAACGCATGCCCCGCCGTGACCTTCCGCATGCACGTGGCTGGCGTTTACCAATCCGTTGGCGACCTGGGTGCCCAATTCGCTCGACCGCCTTAGAATCGCAAATTTGAACGCAAGCAATCAACGGCCGTTCAGTTAACCTTGTGGACGACGCTTGCACGCCGCAACGCGGGTCCTCCGTCGCCTGCTACCGCTTCTGGGTGCGAATCGGATTTCGCAACCGGAGACCTCAATGCGCATCGCGACCTACAACGTCGAGAACCTGTATTCCCGTGCGAAGGCCCTCAACCTCGATACCTGGCAGGAGGGCAAGCCGACCATCGACCGGTTCGCCGAACTGAATACGTTGTTTGAGAATGAAATCTACAGCGCCGCCGATAAAGCGCGCATGATCGTTTTGATGAAGGACCTCGGCATCGACAAGAAGGACGACGGCGGGCCGTTCGTCCTGCTCAGGCAGAATCGCGGCCAATTGATCAAGCGCGGCCGCATGGGCGGCGGTCTGGAAATCGTCGCCAAGGGCCGCTCTGACTGGACCGGCTGGGTTGAAATGAAGACCGAGTTGGTCAACGAAGTTTCGACGCGTAACACCGCCCAAGTGGTGCGCGACCTTAACG